>JBKJOY010000018.1:0-6818 GCA_046595415.1 Thermomonas sp. | reverse complement strand
GCTGACGGGTTTTCAGGTCTCGGCATTGCCTGGTGAGAACGTGCTGTTTAGGGTATTGGCTTGCTCGACCGTTCATTGTTGGCCGTTGGTGGCCGACATTCCCAACCACAGTCGCTCCCGACAGTTAGTCACTGAGCCGCCGCCCGAATAGCGGCTCCGCGCTCGACGACGACCTTGCTGATTGAGCGAGCGGGGCCTACTGTGCCGCCAATGGCCCGCAAATGAAGCGGCGCGGATTTCTGCCTTTGAGCAACCCATCAGCCAGTCCCCTAAAAGATTTCGCACAGGTGATGGACGTTTCCTGGGAAGGAGAAATCCAGCGTCAACTCGTTCGTGATCTCTACGATCGGAGTCGCTTGGCGATCGTGACCATGCTCGTGCTCACAGGGGTGATTGGCTGGGCGATCGCGCCGGCCTATCAGGCCAGCACGAGTGTACGCATGGCCTTCGGACTCCTCGTCGTTGTAACCCTCGGCCGGCTGATCCTGGCCCTCATCCCGCGTGAACGTCGCGAAGCGCGCGCCAGCGTGAGGGCGCAATTCATTATCTTCACCATTGGCGTGACCCTGTCATCGCTCACCATGGGCGCGTTGGTCGTGCTCACATGGCCGCTGCTGGATCCGGCACGCATCGCCATTGTCGCCGTGCTGACGTCGGGTCTGGTGTCGGGCGCAGTGATGAGCCTGGGCTTCAGTCCAATGGTTTATATGATCTACATGCTGCCACCAGTCGGCGCATTGTTCTTCATGGCTATGACGGATAACCGTCCGTCCTGGGGCGCTGGCATCCTGGCCACGTCCTTCGCAATTTATGCAGTCGCCGTATTGGCGATAAGTCTCGACCAGCGGCGAACGCGTCGCGTCGCGATCAAGCTTGGCTTACAGCTTTCCGACCTGGTGGTGCGCGACACACTGACCAAGCTGCACAATCGACGCTTCCTGCAGGAATTCATGACCATCGAGTCTGCACGAATCGCGCGTGATGCAACCGATCTGGAGCGAGGCCGACAGCCGATACCCGACGCAGTGATGGGCATTTACATGCTTGATCTGGATTTCTTCAAGCACGTGAATGACAGCTATGGCCACGCCGGTGGCGACGCGGTGCTCAAACAGACCGCCGAAGTGCTGACCCGCGCGATGCGCCAGTCCGACAACCTGGTGCGCTGGGGCGGGGAGGAATTCGTCGCGCTTGCCCGGGTGAAAGATCCCGACCATGTGCGCATTGTCGCCGAGAAACTGCGTCGCGCGATCGAGGACAATCCGTTCACGCTGCCGGATGGACAAGTGCTGAGGAGGACCGTCTCGATCGGGTTCTGCTCGATGCCGTTTTCGCTGACCCAGCCACGCATGCTGACCTGGGAACAGTTGGTATCGATCGCTGACGCGGCTCTGTACCTGGCCAAGTCCGAGGGCCGCAATCGCTGGGTGGGCGTCACTTTGGGCAGCGAAGGTTGGGATGATACCGATCAGACCTGCGCCGCCGTTGAGCACGACTTGAACAGTGCAAGCGAACGCGGTTTGGTAAAACTGGCGCGCGGTCAACCTTTATAGCGCTCTAACCACCGGCTCTCTGTGTGAGCTTGCTGTACTACGCAAGGCTATTTCAGACCCTCCTCAATACACAGGCCACAGCGGTTACAAAAAAAGAAGCGCCTCATCTGGGGTCATGATGAACGTCTGAAATTGGCCGGTTGACGACCGTTAGCTGAGCGTGGATATGCGACCCAATGCGGACGGCCACTTGAATCCCCCAGCAGCCGGCACCGCACGATTTTGTGCAGGGGACGTCTTGTGTCGGTGAGGCAGGTCCCGCACTGAATCGATGCTTGTTTCGGCTAATGTCGATGTGCTTCGGCACGACCTTGACGATGCAGCGCTCCATGACCGAAGCACACCCTGGCGGCCGGGTGCGCGTAGTCTGAGTTTCCCTACAAACCACTGCGGTGTTGCATGTTGGAACCGGAATTTTTCAGTTGCGCGATACCCTTCGCAGAGCAGACGTCGTCGATTCGAGCGGACGTCGGTCGTTCGACCAAGGCGCGCATTGAGGCTGTGTATGGCACGCGGGCGATCGGGGGCGGCAAGGCTGATATCTACACGATCGATGATTTCCTCAGCCCTGCCCAATGCACTGCACTGATGGTCTTGATTGACAGTGCCTGCAACCCGTCGGCGCTATTCAATGCCGAAGAGTTCCAGGGGCACCGCACCAGTGACAGCTGCAATCTCAGCCCGTACGAGCCGGTCGTGCGGCATATCGAGCTGGCGCTGTCGGGGCTTCTCGGGATCAATCCCAAACATGGCGAGACATTGCAGGGCCAGCGCTATCGGGAAGGCCAGCAATTCAAGTGCCACGCGGACTTCTTCTACATCGACCAGCCCTATTGGCAGGAGGTAAAAGAGAATGGCGGTCAACGCACCTGGACCGCGATGATCTACCTCGACTCACCCGAAGCGGGTGGCGCCACGGCCTTCCCTCATCTTCAAATGCAAGTGCAGCCCAAGCCCGGGCAGTTGCTGGCATGGAACAACATGGCAGAGGACGGCAGTCCCAACAGCTGGACGATTCACGAGGGCTGTCCGGTCGGAAAGGGCGTCAAGCACATCGTCACGAAATGGTATCGCGAGCACCCCTGGATTTGATCAGGGTCGGCA
Organism: Thermomonas sp.; assembly: GCA_046595415.1. Taxonomy (GTDB): domain Bacteria; phylum Pseudomonadota; class Gammaproteobacteria; order Xanthomonadales; family Xanthomonadaceae; genus Thermomonas. The sequence goes on along the minus strand of JBKJOY010000018.1, from coordinate 4,161 downwards.
ACTCCAGTGTTCACGCCGCGATCGGCTGCACCAGCAGCGAGGCCAATGCTTCTCGAGCACGTTGAAGTGCTGAGCCAATGCCCGTGATTGCAACCGGCGTGATTTCCGGAGTACGCGAATCCCGAAGCTGAACCGTACATCCTTCAGCTACTGCTCCGTGCGCTGGCGCACTGTGCCTGACCCTTCGAATTAGTAATTTCATTTCATTGATGTGGAAACCACGCGTCAATGGATGCTGCCACGCATGGATTGACTGCCCGTCCTTGGGAATGGTGTCTGGGTTGTACTTCCTTCATTGCGCTGTCGAACCGTTTGCGGTGTCGACCGCTGATGGACATTGCTGCGCGTCACGATGGTGAAACCAGCCTCAGGCGAGTAGAACGTCCACACATAGACGTCACCTGAATAGGCGCATAGCATCAGAGAGAGATACCGCTGCGCACCCGCGCAGCGGATACAGGGGAACCATAGTGAAAGCGCAATTGATCACTGCAAGCCTGCTGATGCTCAGTCAGGGTGTGCTTGCGCAACAACAATCCCCCATCGTGACTGGTCAATTCCAACAGATTCCACCTTCCCCGACGCCGCAGAGAGCCGCTCCGGAAGTCAGGATCGAGCAAGGTGTTGAATCGGGCGATGCGCAAACGGACAAAGCGAAGATCACGGTCAACAGCCTGCGGATCACCGGTGAGACCGTCTACAGCGAAGCCGATTTGCTTGCTCTTACCGGATTCAAGCCAGGAAGCGAGCTGAGTCTGAACGACCTCAAGACAATAGCGTCGAAAATTGCCGCTTACTATCACAGTCATGGATATTTCGTGGCGCAGGCTTACCTGCCGCCGCAGCAGATCACCGATGGAGCGGTGACCATCGTGGTGATGGAAGGTCACTACGGCACCATTACCCTGCGCAATCACAGCAACTTGGCGGATGCGCGACTGAACGGGTTTCTTCGCGGTCTGGACAGCGGTGACGCGATCACCATTGCGCCGCTGGAGCATCGCCTCCTGTTGTTGTCGGACCTGCCCGGGGTCATCGTCAATTCGACGATCGTTGCCGGCACGACGCCTGGGACTTCGGACCTGATCGTCGACGTCCGGCCCGGAAAGAAGCTGACCGGCAGCATCGAGGCCGACAATGCCGGCAATCCCTATACCGGCGCGAACCGGGTGGGAGCGACGTTACATATCAACAACCTCACCGGAAACGCGGACGTGGCAAGCCTGCGCGTGCTGACATCGGGCGATGGCCTTAGATACGGCCAGATTTCCTACCAGGTACCCGTTGGCAAAGCGACGGTAGGCGTCGCGTATGCCGATCTCAACTATCGGCTGGGCAAGCAGTTTTCGGCACTGGACGCGCACGGTAATGCGCAGGTCGCGAGCATCTTCGGCAGCTATCCCCTCATCCGCTCCCGCAATAGCAATCTCAGCTTCACGGCGCAGTTTGACGACAGGAAATTCGAGGATATCGAGGGTGTCCTGAATTCCCGGACCAACAAGACGATCGATGCGGTGATGCTGGGAGTCCATGGCGATCACCGCGACGATTTCGGGGGCGGTGGATACAGCGCTTATGGGCTCACCGGCACCTACGGAAAACTCGATATCCATACGCCGTTGGCACTGTTCGTGGATCAATTGACCGCGCGCACCAACGGTCACTACGGCAAGTTGGCGTTGAATGCCATGCGACTGCAGCGCTTGTCCGATGCCTGGTCGCTGTATGCGGCGGTCAGGGGCCAGCTGGCCACCAAGAATCTCGATATCTCGGAAAAGATGGAATTGGGCGGCATGTACGCAGTGCGAGCCTATCCCGAGGGCGAGGCGTATGCGGACGAGGGTGTGGTGATGAATCTGGAAGCACGCTGGTTGGTGCCGGGTTTTTCAAACCACATGCCTGGGGAATTGCATCTGGTTGGGTTCGTGGATGCCGGCGCGGTGACCCTGAACACCAATCCCTGGGACAGCAGCAGCAACCACCGAACGCTCAGCGGCGCAGGCGTCGGTACGACTTGGGATGACTACAACAACTTTTCGGTGAGGGCGTACTACGCCTGGAAGATCGGGAACGAGATAGCGCTGTCGGCGCCGGACAAGTCGGGTCGGTTCTGGATCCAGGCCGTGAAATATTTTTGATTCGTGTTGCCGGTACCGGATACGGACCGTGCAAACCGTTGCAGCATTCAGGAGATCGCCATGAACCGCATCCATATTTCCATCTCCAACCTCGCGACGAGTGCTTGCGTTGCTGAAGTGGGGGACACCAGGCAGGCCGGAGGAAACACTTCGGGCAGACGCAGCGCAGCCTCCGACCGCATGCTATTCGCACTGAAACCACTGGCGGCGTGCATCGGGCTGATGTTGGCAGCGAACGTCTTCGCAGCCGATTTGCCGGTGGGTGGGGTCGTCGTCGCCGGGAATGCCAATATCGGCAACAGCGCGAACAACACCACCATCAATCAGTCCAGCCAGTTCGTCGCCATCAACTGGGACAGCTTCAACATCGGCGTTGGCCAGAGCGTCGTGTTCGTTCAGCCCAATAGCAGTTCGCTGGCGCTCAACCGGGTGCTGGGTTCAGACCCGTCGAGCATCCTGGGCAGCATGACTGCCAACGGCCAAGTCTTCCTGATCAATCCAAACGGCATCCTGTTCGGCAAGGGTGCATCGGTCAATGTCGGTGGACTGGTGGCTTCCACCCGCAATCTGGATATCGGCAAGAGCAATTTCGGGGCTGGCCATTACGTGTTTGCGGGCACTGGCGCTGGCACGATCCTCAATCAGGGATCGATCCATGCCGCTGATGGCGGCTCCGTGGCCCTGCTCGGTGCCAATGTCAGCAACCAGGGGGTGATTGCTGCCAGGCTCGGTAGTGTCGCGCTGGCGGCTGGCGACGCATTGACCATGGATGTTGCCGGTGATGGTTTGCTCTATGTGGCCGTGAACCAGGGCGCAGTGAACGCGTTGGTGCAAAACAGCGGCATGATCCAGGCGGACGGCGGCAGAGTGCTGCTGACCACCCAATCCGCGGATGGCCTGCTGCAAACCGCGGTGAACAATACCGGGGTGATCCGGGCGCAGACCATCGGCAACCGCAACGGGTCGATCGAGTTGCTGGCAGACATGCACGGCGGTGCGGTCAACGCGGGCGGAACCCTGGATGCCAGCGCGCCCAATGGCGGCGACGGTGGCTTCATCGAGACCTCCGGCGGCAATGTCAGCATCGCCGACGGGACGCGCGTGACCACCGAAGCACCGTTTGGCAAGACCGGTCAGTTCGTGATCGATCCCGAGGACATCATCATCGGACCTGGCGGCACGATTTCGGGCGCGACCTTGTCGGCCCAACTCGTCACCACCAATGTCAACTTCACGACGTCCCAGAGCGGCAACGGAAACGGCGACATCTTCGTCAACGATGCGATCGCCTGGTCGGCCAGCGGAGCCCCGACCACGCTGTCCTTCAATGCCATTCGGGACGTGAACATCAACGCGCCCATTACCGCCACCAATGGCAACTTCTCGGTCTGTTGCGGTCGCGACATCAACGACAACGGGGCCATCACGACGGTCAATGGCAGCGTGCTGCTGTCAGCAGGGCGCGATCTCTTCCAGAACTCCGCGATCACCGTGACCGACGGCAATCTCGAGATGTGCGCCGGGAACAATGTGAATGTCTTCGCCGCCATCACCCTGACCCGGGGCAGCAGCATTCCCGGGCAGAGCCTGGGCCTTCCGTTGGGACTGACCATGCGAGCGGACTCAGACGGGACCGGCCCCGGCATCCTGGGCGGGACTGTCATCTATTCCGCGCTTGCACCGAAGACGACCGTCACCGGGCCCAATGCACCGGTCAATATCTATTACAACCCGACCAACTACCTGACGCCGACGGACTACCTGCCGAAATTCACCTTGACTTCCGGCGCCACGTTGACCCAGTTCATGCTGGTGTTCCCCACCGGGACCAAGGCCGCCGATGGGACAACCAACGTTGTGCTGACATCGTTGGCAGGCTTGCCGCCCGGTGTCACCCTGGTGGCCGGTCCGGGCGCCCAGGCCAATTTCGTCGACGCAACCGCGGGCACGGACAAGCGGATTACGTTCAGCGGCTACACCCTGGCTGGCCCGAACGCTGGTAACTATGCGTTTGCAACCACTT
>JBKJOY010000362.1:0-2856 GCA_046595415.1 Thermomonas sp. | reverse complement strand
CCTGCCCGACGCGCTGTTCGTGATCGACATCGGCCATGAAGACATCGCCATCAAGGAAGCCAAGAAGCTCGGCATCCCGGTGATCGCGGTGGTCGACACCAACTACGACCCCAACCTTGTCGACTACGCCATCCCGGGTAACGACGACGCCATCCGTGCCGTGCAGCTTTACGCCGGCGCTGCTGCCGACGCCGTGCTGGAAGGCAAGGCTGCGATGCCGTCCGCCGCATCCGTTCGCGAGGAAGATTTCAGCGCCGCCGATGGCGATGACAAGAAGTCGACCCGCCGCGCGCCGGCCAAGAAAGCCGCACCGGCAGAGGCTGCTGCGCCTGCTGCTGCCGATGCTCCGGCCACTGACACGCCCGCTGCGGAGTAATGCCTGCCTGTTGCTCTCCTCAACAGGGAGTAATGGCTGCGTCATCCGGCCGCGCCATGCTGTGCGGCCGATGTCCGAACATACGCGTGCGTCGCCTTCGGGCCGCACGCCATCCGGGCGGACCCACGGTTCGCCTTCCATACAGATCGAGGTAATCCCATGGCAGATATCACTGCATCCCAGGTCAAGGAACTGCGCGAGCGCACCGGCGCCGGCATGATGGAGTGCAAGAAGGCACTCAGCGAAACCGCCGGCGACATCGACGCCGCGGCTGAAGCGCTGCGCAAGTCCGGCCTGGCCAAGGCGGACAAGAAGGCCAGCCGCGTGGCCGCCGAAGGCCGCATCGTTTCCGCGCAGAACGGCGGCAAGGCCGTGCTGGTCGAAATCAATTCCGAAACCGACTTCGTGGCCAAGGACGACAACTTCCTGAACTTCGCCAATGCCGTTGCCGCTGCCGCATTGGCATCCGGCGTGGCAGACGTGGACGCGCTGAAGTCGGTGGCCCTGCCCTCCGGCGAGACCGTCGAAGAAGCCCGCGCTGCCGTCATCGCCAAGGTCGGCGAGAACGTGCTGGTGCGCCGCATGGCCAGCATCAACAGCAGCAACAACGTGGCCGCGTATGTGCACGGCGGCAAGATCGGCGTGCTGGTCGAGCTGGCCGGTGGCGACGTCGAACTGGCGCGTGGCGTGGCCATGCACGTGGCCGCAATGAACCCGCCATACAACAAGGCCGCCGAAGTGCCGGCCGAGTTCCTGGCCAAGGAAAAGGAAATCGAGCTTGCCAAGATGTCCGACAAGGACAGGTCCAAGCCGGCCGAAATCCTCGAGAAGATCATCGGCGGCAAGGTCGCGAAGATCGTCAACGAGGTAACCCTGTACGGCCAGCCCTACGTGCTGAATACCGACCAAAGTGTGGAACAGACCATGAAGGCCGCAGGCGCCGACGTGGTGTCGTTCACCCGGCTGGGCGTGGGCGAAGGCATCGAGAAGGTGGTCGAGGACTACGCCGCGGAAGTGGCGAAGGCCATGCAGGTCTGATCCACTGACCCTGCTGCACGAAAAACCCGCGAGCGATCGCGGGTTTTTTGTTGGGCGGGAACTTGACCCGTCAAGCGGTCCTGCAAGACCTCACCGCAGACCCTTGGTCGCGGTCGAGAACGCGGGCGAGACAAGCACGTGATCCTCGATGCAGGCGACCCAGGGATCTTTTGAGGGCACCTTCCAGCCACCGCTCATTGCCGAGAACGCCGGCAGCACGATGCCGTGCTCATGCAGATGGAATACCGGAAACGCCTTGCCCAACATCGGCAAGCGCACCACGGGATGCACATGCCCTGAGATGCAAAAACCATGGCTTCCGCTCCCATGCGCATGGGTGAAATGGAACGGACCTTCCAGCACCCCATCGCCCAACACGTCCACCTCCAAGCCCTGCGTGTCCAGGCCACGGTCATGATTGCCCAACATGAGTTCGACCGCGATGTGTTGGCGAGCGCGGAAGGCGCGCCATTCATCACGCCAGCGGGCAACGCCACGGGTGCCATGGATAAAGTCGCCGAGCACGCGCAATCGAGTCGCCCCCGTCAACTCCAGCAATTCTGAAAGGCGAGCCAGATCGGCGTTGCTGCCACCCGCGGGTAACGCGATCCCTGCGTCGCGGAACACGTCATCCTTGCCGAGATGCAGGTCGGCGATCGCCAGCAAACGCTGCGCAGGCCAGTACAGCGCGCGCTGCGCGAGCAACTCGACCGGCTCACCCGCGAGGACGACGACGCAGCATGCGCTCATGCCGTTCCTCCAATTGGCGCGCCGTGCGCGCAATACGTGTCTTCCAGTCCTCGGTGCTGAGTTGCCCGCGCATGGATTCGGCCCACAACGGAAACGAGAACGGCGTCAGGCCCGTGGGCTTGCGCAGATCTGGACCGGTCGATCGCAAGAATTCCAGCGCATGCGTAATGGCGTCGATATCGAGCTGCTGCTCCATGACTTCGCGCTGTGCTTGGCGCAATAGCACGTGGTCCGGATCGTGTTGCCGCAGCACGTCATGGATCAGTCCGCTGGATGCTTGCAGCTGGCGCATGGATCGCGGCGCACGACCCGGCAACGATGGCGGCAACAGGCCCGCCACGCGCGCCACTTCGCGGAATTGCCGGCGCGCCAATTCCGCAAGGTTGACGCCATCCAGCAGGTCTTGCAGAACGCAATGCGGATCCAGCATTCGCGCCAAGTGCTCGGCATCCACCTCGGTAGCCGCTTGCGCGGACACCACCAAGCCATAGTCGTTTGCGGCATAACCAAAGGTATTGGGCTGAAGGCGTCCCCATCGCAACGCGAGCAGTGCAGCCAGGCCTTCGTTGACCGTGTGACCCGCAAACGGATACACGAACAAATGCCAGCCGTCGCGGGTGCGGATGGTCAACGAAGGCCTGGCCGCACTGCTCGCGTTGCGCTGGGGACGCCTTCAGCCCAATACATTTGGT
>JBKJOY010000367.1:0-3564 GCA_046595415.1 Thermomonas sp. | reverse complement strand
AGGCCTACGGCGACTGGCCGACCATCCCGCAGCTGTACATCGGCGGCGAACTGGTCGGCGGCAGCGACATCATCATGCAAATGGCAGCAAGCGGTGAATTGCACACGGCGCTCGGCGTGCCCGCGCCCGACCGCACCCCGCCCGACATTGAAATCACTGCCGCCGCGGCGGACATGCTGGGCAAGGCGATTGCGAACGCGGGCGAGGGATTTTCGCTGCAGATCGACATCGACAATGGCTACAACGCCAGCCTGCAGCTTGCTCCGCACGATGCAAGCGCGATCGCCAGCGAATCCAATGGCATCCGTGCCCAGTTCGACCTGCCCAGCGCGCAGCGTGCGCGTGGCCTGCGCATCGACTGGGCCGATGACGTACGCGGCAAGGGGCTTGTGATCGACAACCCGAACGCGCCGCCGAAGGTGCGTGCGATTGCGCCTGCCGATGCCGCCGAACGCGTCAACGCCGGCAGCCTGGTGATCGTGGATGTGCGGCCTGCGGACGAACGCGCCATTGCCGCGCTGGCACTTCCGTTCGCCAACTTCGACGATGGCATGGACGAGATCGAAGCCATCGACAAGGCCACGCCACTGGCGTTCCTGTGCCATTCCGGTGGCCGCAGTGGCCAGGCCGCCGAGCACTTCCGCGCGCTTGGTTTCAGCGAGGTCTACAACATCACCGGCGGCATCGATGCCTGGTCCGACATCGATCAGAGCATTCCCAAATACTGATAGAAAAATATTCCAGGCCAACTAGAAACCGCCACCCGCATCCAGCCACGCCTGTTCCTCGGGCGTGTCGCTGCGTCCCAGCGCGGCATTACGATGCGGGAACCGCCCGAAGCGTTTGATCACGTCGCGATGTGCATTCGCATACCCCAGCAGGGTGTCGGTCAAGGTCGCCACCAGTTCGATGCTGCGGTCCTGCATCGCCATGTCTTCGCAGTGTTCGAAGGGCAGGTAGAAGAAAACGCGCAGGTCGCTGTCCACCTGCATGTCCAGCCCTGAGTCCACCGCCTGCCTCGCGTGATGCAAGGCCAGGCCATCAGTGGCGAACGCGTGCCCACTGCCACGGAAGATGTTGCGCGGGATCTGGTCGAGCAGCAGCAACAGCGCAAGCGCGCCGTCGGCCGTTTGCATCCAGTCATCGTATTCGCGCCGCGCGGCGGCCATGTGCGCATCGCCGAAGCGCTTTCGGCACTCCGCATCGAATGCAGCACCGCCGTTGAACCATTTGTCGGCGCCGGCATTGCGCCAGAACGTGATGACGTCTTGCGGCGTCACTCGTCGAATCTCAAATGTTTGACCGACTTGCCGTGGCGGCGGATCAGGCGCAACGCCTCGATCCCGACCTTGATGTGGTTCTGCACATAGTCAGCGGACACCTTGGCATCGCTGGCTTCGGTCTTGACGCCTTCCGGCACCATCGGCTGGTCGCTGACCAGCAGTAGCGCGCCGCAGGGAATGCGATTGGCGAAGCCAGCGGCGAAGATCGTCGCGGTTTCCATGTCGATGGCCATGCAGCGCATCGCGCGCAGCTTTTCCTTGAACTCGGCGTCGTGTTCCCACACCCGCCGGTTGGTGGTGTAGACGGTGCCGGTCCAGTAATCCAGTTCCATGTCGCGGATCGTGGTGGAGATCACGCGCTGCATGGCGAACGCGGGCAACGCGGGCACTTGCGGCAACAGATAATCATTGCTGGTGCCTTCGCCACGGATCGCGGCGATCGGCAGCACCAGGTCGCCAAGTTCGTTCTTCCGCTTCAGGCCGCCACACTTGCCGAGGAACAGCACGGCTTTCGGTGCAATGGCCGACAGCAGGTCCATCACCGTGGCTGCGTTCGGGCTGCCCATGCCGAAATTGATCATGGTGATGCCGTCGGCGGTGGCGCTTGGCATCGGCCGGTCCATGCCGACGATCTCCGCCCCGGTCATCGCGGCGAAATGGGTGAGGTAGCCGCCAAAATTGGTCAGCAGGATGTGCTCGCCAAAGCCGTCCAGGGCCACGCCCGTATAGCGCGGCAGCCAGTTGTCGACGATGTCCTGTTTGCTCTTCATCACATGGTCCTCTTTCTTTTTCTTTATTCCGTGAAGTGTCCCATGCGGGCATGACCTCGGTCATGTGGCGCGACCGTGGCAATGACGTTAACGTTCGGTCAGGCGCATGCATCGTGCGCGGGGATTGACGATGAAAACGAAGACTGCGACTGCCGCGCTTGCGGTGGCCTTGCTGGCAGGTTGCGCCAGCATGCCGCCGCCCAGGACCGTCACCACCAAGCCCGATCTCGGCTTTACCCTGGACCCCTATCCCAGCACCTACCAGCGCGTGGCATCGGGGCCGGTGTTGTTGCAGCACGCAACCGTGCTGACCGGCACCGGCGCGCGGCTGGATGATGCGGACGTGCTGATGCGCGATGGCCGCATCGTCGCGGTCGGAAGCCGGCTTGACGTGCCCGCCGATGCACAGCGCGTCGATGCCTCCGGCAAGTGGATCACACCGGGGATCATCGACATCCATTCGCACCTGGGCGTGTATGCCAGTCCGGGCGTCAGCGCCAGCAGTGACGGCAACGAAGCGACGTCACCAGTCACCGCGCAGGTGTGGGCGGAACATTCGATCTGGCCGCAGGATCCTGGCTTCCATACCGCGCTTGCTGGCGGCATCACGTCGTTGCAGATCCTGCCGGGCTCGGCGAACCTGATTGGCGGTCGCGGGGTGACGCTGAAGAACGTGTCGTCGGTGACGTACCAAGGCATGAAATTCCCGGGCGCGCCGTGGGGACTGAAGATGGCTTGTGGCGAAAACCCCAAGCGTGTGTACGGCCAAAAAGGTGGGCCGTCGACGCGCATGGGCAACATGGCCGGGTATCGCGCGGCGTTTGCGGATGCCGCCGAATACATGAAGAAGCGCAAGCAAGCAGCGTCGAAAGTCGATGCAAACAAAGTCGATTCAGACAAGGACAGCGGCGGCAAGCGCGACCTCAAGCTGGATACGCTGGCGGGCGCGATCAACGGCGACATCCGCGTCCACATCCACTGCTACCGCGCCGATGAGATGGCGAACATGCTCGACCTGGCCAAGGAATTCGGCTTCAAGATCGCCGCGTTCCACCACGGCGTGGAGGCCTACAAGCTCGCCGACCGCCTCGCCGCCGAGAGCGTGTGCGGCGCGCTGTGGGCCGACTGGTGGGGCTTCAAGATGGAGGCGATGGACACCGTCGCGGAAAACATCGCGCTGGTCGATCGCCCCGCGAACGGCTGCGCGATCGTGCATTCCGATTCGGCCGAAGGGATCCAGCGTTTGAATCAGGAAGCGGCCAAGGTCATGGCCAACGCCGCGCGCGCAGGCATGAACATCGCCCCGGAACGCGCGATCCGCTGGCTGACCGCCAACCCCGCCAAGTCGATGGGCATTCTTGACCAGACCGGCACGCTGGAAGCCGGAAAGATGGGCGACGTGGTGGTGTGGAGCGGCAATCCCTTCAGCGTCTATGCGAAAGCCGAGCAGGTCTACGTCGACGGAGCGCGCGTGTACGACCGGACGCTTCGTGATGTCCTGCCCAGTTCGG
>JBKJOY010000357.1:0-10392 GCA_046595415.1 Thermomonas sp. | reverse complement strand
AGAAAAATGGCATCAAAATCAATTGATTGAGAGCTTTATTCGTTAGATGGTGGGCCCATTCAGGTGCGAGTTTTGCGCCCGTCTAGCAATCGGTTCCGTGCTGCAGTGCAAGGTAATAGTGACGCCGCCGAGTGCCCGGCAACCGCCGCAATAACTGTGATGCAGGGCACACGCGGATTGCTGCATTGCCGCAAAAAATCCAGTGTTGACGGGCACTTACGCAGCCGCTAGGTTTGCCCAGCCAGGGGCGGACTATACGGGTCCGAATGGCGCAATCCGGAGCCTGATGTTCTTCAGGACTCTTCTTGATTCGAACAGCAATTCTTGCGCAAGGGGCTTTCCATGAATTCCCGATCCTGCAGGTACGTTCGTGCTTTGTTTCCGCTCCTTGCGTTGGCGGCCGTCGGCACGCCAGCCATGGCCAATACCCTGAACCAGAACGTTTCCTGGACCATCGATCGCGCCAATACGACCGCAAAGTATCGGGTCGTGGCCTATGGCGATTCCATCTACGCCGGCTACAACGGCTCGACGCTCAATGCCGCCAAGTACGCTGCGCCGACAGTGGATGCCGAATACCTGTCTGCGCTATGGAATGCCGACATCGAAAGCGTGCGACGCACGAAGTCGGGCGCGGTGGCATCGGACGTTTACCAGAACAAAATCGTCGCCGAGAAGTCGTACATGCAGGCCAGTTCGACCCGCGTGGTGACGTTCGAGATGTGCGGTAACGACGGCCTGCAGGCGCGCAGCAGCTTCAAGGGACAGAGCGGCACCTGCAATTACAGCGTTCTTTCTTCGGCGGAAGCGAACTGCAAGGTCAACGTGGCGGCGGCGATGGATTTCATTAACGCCAATGCCTATGCCGGAACCAAGCACAAGATCGTCGCCAACCTGTATTACCCAGGCTACAACGCAGACAACGTGCAAAGCACCTGCAAGGATGCGGCAACCGGTGCAACGGTCTCCATGCGCGACAAGTTCCTGCCATCGATCGCACGGATGAACTACTGGATGTGCGAGTACGCCCGCCAAAAGGGCTTCAAGTGCGTTGACAACTTCGCCGACTACATGGGCGCGGACTACGACAGCAACAACGATGGCCAGGTTGATTCCGTCGCGTTGCGCTATGTGTCAGGCGAAAGCGAGGCCAGCTATGTGTCCCGCATCACCAGCACCCTGCGGTCGACACTGCGCGATGCCAACACCCACTTTGTGTCGTCTTCCAGCAGCTACGACTACATCCAGTCCGACGACACCCACCCGACCTATACCGGCGGAACCGTGAAGGCGGGGCTGTTCGGTGGCACTACCAGCTCGGGCGTGGCGCGCTACACCTCGTATGCCAATGGCAAGAGCTCGATCTGGAACCTGTACGGCCATGAGCGGATGGGCTGGGCGCTGTCCACCCACAACGCCGCGACACCGTAAAGGTCGTCAGGAACGTCGGCCATGGTTGACCACGAGCCGTCGTCCGGCACCCCATCGCCCGATCCGCGTGGCGATGGGGTCCGCATCATCAAGCGTAGTGACCCCAGGTCCGGCAACCGACGTTTCAGCTGGGTAGTCGTGGCCGTTATTGGCGTGTGCGTGGTATCTGGCGCGTTGCTGCTTTGGCCGAAACCAGCGGTACACCACGCCTCATCCGATGCCACAACGAACAATATCGGTGCCGACAATGTCGATCCCGATCCTGGCGCAGATATGACGGCAGGTGGCGAGGGGGCGATGCCGGCGAACCCCCCCCGGCTGGCTGCAGCCGATGACATTTCCAACTACATCGCACCCGGCGAGGCGCCACCGATGGCCGACGTCATCGCGCGCCTCAACAAGGTCGGCGTGCATACCGGCCTGGGTGCGTTCCCGGCACCCGGTACCAGTCCGCCGATGGTCGGGTTGGCTGTGCCGGAGGGTTTCGATTTGCCGGAAGGCTATGTGCGTCATTACCAGGCGACCGATGACGGCCAGCGGATCGATCCGATCCTGATGTTCTCGCCTGACTTCGAGTTCCTGGATGCGGCCGGCCAACCAATCCGGCTGCCGACGGACATGGTGGTGCGGCCGAACATGGCACCTCCGGGCCTGCCGATCCGTCTGATCAAGATCCCGCCGCCAGTCGCAGCAACAGGTTTGCCGGCCTGAACAGCGTGCGGCGTTTCCGCTATCGCTGGCAGGCATGGTCCGGCCTGATCGCAAGCGCAATGCTCGCGGGCGTGTACGCACGTGGCGGACATGCGTGGTTGCTGGGCTTCGTGGTGCTGGTGCCGTGGCTGATCGCGCTGGAGACATCCGCCACGTTCGGCGCGAGCCTGCGCAGCGTCTGGCTGATGACAGTGGCGTTCACCGCGGCTGTGTTCGGCTGGTTTGGCGTGGCGATCGGCAACTACACCGGTATCGGCGCCGGTGCGGGTCTCGCGGCGCTGCTGGTGCTGGCGCCGCTGTTGCAACCGCAACTCATCGCCTTCGCGCTGGTTCGACATTGGGTGGGGCGCAGGCATGGCCCGTGGCTGCGAGCGATCGCCGCCGCATCGGCATGGGTGGCCTGCGAATGGCTGGTGCCGCGCCTGTTTGGTGACAGTCTCGGCCATGGCCTGTATCCATCGCCGCTACTACGCCAGTTCGCCGATGTCGGCGGTGTAGCCGGCATCACCTTCGTGCTCATCCTCATCAACGAGTGCATCGCGATCGCGATCACTGGTCGTCGCGCGGCTGTGCGCCGCTGCGCAAGTCCGCTGATCGCCGGCATCGCCATCTTCGGCCTGCTGTCGGGATACGGCGCGCTGCGCCTGTCGAGCGTGCAGTCATCGGTAGCACGTGGCGGCACGCCGCTGCGAATGGGCCTGGTCCAATCCAACATCTACGACTACGAACGCCTTCGCCAGGACATGGGTGCGTATGCAGTCGTCCGCCATGTGTTGGACACGCATTACGCGATGTCACGTGAAATGCTTGCGCAGCATCGCGTGGATGCCTTGCTGTGGTCGGAAACCGTGTATCCGACGACCTTCGGCCATCCCAAGAGCGAGGACGGTGCAGCGCTGGACCGCGAGATCCAGGAGTTCGTTGCCTCGACCGGTATTCCGTTGGTATTCGGCACCTATGATCTGGATGATCACGGCGAATACAACGCGGCAGCCTTCCTTGATCCGGGTGGCGAGATCCTCGGCTTCTATCGCAAGACCGACCTGTTTCCGCTGACCGAATATGTCCCGCCGTGGCTGGATGGCCCGGTCCTGCGTCGCGCATTGCCATGGGCGGGCAGCTGGCAACCCGGCGATGGCGCACGCGTATTCCCGCTGCGCTTGCGCGATGGGCGCGAGGTGCCGGTGTTGCCGTTGATCTGCCGCGACGATGTCGACACCGCGCTTGCACGCGATGGCGCACGGCTGGGTGCGCAGCTGATCCTCGGGATGTCGAACGACTCCTGGTTCACTGACCATCCGACCGGCGCGAACCTGCATCTGGCGGTGGCGGCGTTCCGCAGCATCGAGACGCGGATGCCCCAGCTGCGGGTAACGGCAAATGGCATCAGTGCGGTGATCGATGCGACGGGCGAGGTCAACGCGTCCGCACCGATGGGCAAAGCCGCGCTGCTGGTCGGCGAGGTTTCGGTGGGCGCGCCACCCATGACGCTGCTGGTGGCTTGGGGTGATTGGGTTGGGCCGGTGTGTCTTGGGTTCCTCGCGCTGCTTGGTTTGATCAGTGGCATCGGGACCTGGCGGTCCCGCAACGTGGTGTTGCGCGATGCGAATGCAGTGTCGTCAGCGAACGCTGCATATCGGGAAACCGTCATCGTGCTGACGCCGTTCTGGCGGGTCGCTGTGGCGGCGCTCAAGCTGGTGGCGCGCGTCGTGCTGCTGTGGATGGGGGTGGCCTGGATGTTCGGTGATGGGTCACGACTGACTTCAGTCAGTGGCATCCGGCTGTTCCTCGCGCTGGTCGCGGCGCCCGAGGTGTTGGCCTGGTGCATCGCGCGCGTGTTCTCGGCATCTGCTTTCATCAACGGGAATGCGCTGGTGCTGGAACAACGCAGGCGTCGCATCGAAATCCCGTTGCTCGGCATCGCTGGCCTGCGCGCATGGCGTTGGCCGTTGCCCACGACGGGCGCGTGCATCGAACTTGCGAGCGGGCAGCGTTGGTCGGGCGGTATCGCGGTGGCCAAACTTCCGGCGCTGGTCCATGCGCTCGTGCAAGCGGGTGCGACGCCAGCATTGGCAGACGTCAAAGACGGCACCATGGCGGCGTACGTGCGGTTGCGAACGATGTCGCCCCGGCGCTGGCTGGACCATGGCGTCGTGAAGTTCGTGCTGTACCCGCTGTTGCTGGCCTTGCCTGCGTTCCGGCTGCACCAGCACATCGCGTTCGGTGGCACCTTCGGCGAATACCAGACCTACGGTCTCAAGGCGTACCTGCTGGCGCTGGCGATCTGGTGGGCGTCCTGGGCGATTGGCCTGGTGCTGTTCGCCGCCATGCTGCGGATCGTCACAGAAGTCGGGACGATATTGGCGCTGCTGTTGCTTCCAAACCGCGCAGGCGCCGTCAGGCAGTGGTTGGAAGCTGGTGCACGCCTGCTGTTCTTCGTGGGCGTTCCGGCGTGGTGGTTACTGCGGCTCCTGGCCGGGTGATGCCGGCGAGTGGCCATGCTCAGTCCACACTTACCTGACCGAACGTGAATGCTGATACCCAGGCGATACCGCACGCGATTGCGGTCAACAGATCCGGCAGTTGGCCCAGCACCCGGCCCAGCAGGTGCGGCTGTGATGCAAGCGAAGACGGCATGCGCCGGAGTATGCCGGGACGCGCGCGTGGCCGCGATAAACTCCAATGCCAATCAATCCGCTTCGATAACAGGTGTGCAATGGCTTTTCTGCTTGAAACCGTGGAACACGAAACCGGCGCGCAGCCGCAGTGGAGCGTGCTGTGGTTGCATGGTCTGGGTGCGGATGGCAACGACTTCGCACCGATCGTGCCGGAGCTGCTCATGCGCGATGGCCGCCGCCGCGAATGGCCGGCATTGCGCTTCGTATTCCCGCATGCGCCGGTGCGCGCAGTCACGATCAATGGCGGCGCGCGGATGCGCGCGTGGTACGACATCCGTGACATGGACCTCAGCGATCGCGCCGATCACGAAGGTGTGGCTGAATCAGTGCTGCAGGTCGATGCCTTGATAGAGCGCGAAAACCAGCGCGGCGTGCCTGCGTCGCGCGTGTTACTGGTGGGGTTTTCGCAGGGCGGCGCGGTGACGTTGGCGGCGGGCCTTGCGCGCAAGACACCACTGGCCGGGCTGGTCGGATTGTCCAC
Organism: Thermomonas sp.; assembly: GCA_046595415.1. Lineage (GTDB taxonomy): Bacteria > Pseudomonadota > Gammaproteobacteria > Xanthomonadales > Xanthomonadaceae > Thermomonas. The sequence continues at coordinate 5,091 of JBKJOY010000357.1, read as the reverse complement.
CTACCTGCCGATGCCGCCTGCCCGCGCGGCAACATTGCTGCAAGCGGGCGCGAACGCGCAACCCATGTTCATGGCTCATGGCCAGTTCGATCCGGTGGTGCCGCATGCCGGTGGCGAGCTGAGCGCGCAGGCGATGCGTGAGTTCGGGTTCGACGTGGAGTGGCACCGCTACCCGATGCAGCACGCGGTGTGCGCGGAAGAGATTCGTGATCTGGGTGACTGGATGACGGTGCGCTTCGCCGCCGGCTGACCGGGCACTGCAATGCGCTTTGGGCGCGCAAACAGGCCGAACGGCGGATGACCGGGCGATGAGGCACGGGCTACTATCGACACGCTGGTGCAACATGCAGCGGGAAAGGGGACAACGACTTGGACATAGCGCCGTTGCGGGTGGTGATTGCCGACGATGAGCCGTTGGCTCGCGATCGCTTGCGCGTCTTGCTGTCCAGCATGCCGGGCATCGAGGTGGTCGCCGAGGCAGGTGATGGCCATGCGGCGTTGCATGCGTGCGCCGAGCACCGTCCTGACATGGTGTTGCTGGACATTTCGATGCCGGGCATCGATGGACTGGAAGCCGCACGCCACCTGGCCGCATTCGAGCCGCGTCCGGCGGTGGTGTTCTGCACGGCATTCGATGCGCATGCGCTGTCCGCATTCGAGGCACAGGCCATCGACTACCTGGTCAAGCCGGTCCGCCAGGAACGCCTTGCCGCGGCGCTGGAACGCGTACGCACCTTCGCGGCCGGGATGGCCCTGAACACCGGAGAAGAAAGCAGTGACGGGCAACGCCGCACCCACTTGTGCGCGCGCTTGCGCGGCAGCTTGCGCCTGATTCCGATCGAGGACATCCACTACCTGCAGGCCGACGAAAAATACGTGGTGGTACATCACGCACGCGGCGAGGATCTGATCGAGGAATCACTGAAGTCGCTGGAAACCGAATTCGGCGAGCGCTTCGTGCGCATCCATCGCAATTGCCTGGTGGCGCGCCACGAGATCATCGAGCTGCGCCGCATCGGTGATGGCCACACCCAAGCCGTGCTGCGCCATGGCGAACAGCCCCTGGAAGTCAGCCGGCGTTGCGTGGCGCAGCTGAAAGAGACGCTGCGGCATTTGTAGGCATTTGTCGCTCCCGCGATAATGCGCGCATGACCATCCTGCGCATCGCTACCCGCAAGAGCCCGCTCGCCCTGTGGCAGAGCGAACATGTCGCCGACCGTTTGCGTGCTGCGCACCCCGGGCTTGCGGTGGCGTTGGTACCGATGAGCACGCGTGGCGATGAAGTGCTGGACCGCTCGCTGGCGGCGATCGGTGGCAAGGGCCTGTTCCTCAAGGAACTCGAGATCGCGATGCAGCGCGGCGAAGCGGATTGCGCGGTGCATTCGCTCAAGGACGTGCCGATGACGCTGGAACCCGGCTTCGTCATGCCGGCGATCCTGGACCGCGCCGATCATGCCGATGCGTTCATCAGCAACCAATTCGACGGCATCCAGGATTTGCCACAGGGCGCGCGCGTCGGCACCTCGTCGCTACGGCGGCAGGCGCAGTTGCGCGGGCTGCGGCCGGATCTCCAGTTGCTGGATTTGCGCGGCAACGTCAACACGCGGCTGGCGAAACTCGATGCGGGCGCTTACGACGCCATCGTGCTGGCCTGCGCAGGCCTGCAACGGCTGGGATTCGATGCTCGTATCCGCGCGCGGCTGGATGCACCGCAGTGGCTGCCGGCACCAGCGCAGGGTGCGATCGCGATTGAGTGTCGTGAGGGCGATATCGACACGATTGCGCTGTGCGCTGCGCTGGACGATGCCGCCACGCGTACTTGCGTCGAGGCCGAGCGCGCAATGAACCGTGCGCTGCATGGCAGTTGCCATGTGCCGGTGGCGGCGCTTGCACGGCTCGCAGGCGATCGGCTGGAGCTGTCGGGATTAGTCGGTTCAGCGACCGATGGACGCTGCGTGCGTGCGATGTCCGAAGGTCTGGCCAGTGCACCGGAATCGCTTGGCATCGAGGTCGCAGATCTATTGCTGGCACAAGGTGCGCGTGCCTTGATCGACGCCGCGCTGTAGCGCTCAGTAATACAGCGTCACCATGTGCCTGGCTTGGGCGAAGAACAGCCAGCGTTCGACGAATGCGCCCGCGAGTGCGCTGATCGCTGCCACCAGCCAATAGATCGCAGGATTGCTTTGCGTGTACAGCAAGGGAAACGCCAGCAGCAGGATCGGCAATGCCGCGAATAAGGCGAGCGCGAGTAAACGCAATGTGCGCGCGTGCGCGCGTGCGACCACGAAGGCCATCTCGCGGGTGATGTAGTTGGCTTCGGTATGCGGGCGCTCGAATACCGTAGCCGTGCGTTGCGGCAGGCCGATGGCATCGCCGCGACGTTGCGACAGCGGCGTGTGGTCGATGGAACGCCAGTAACTCGATTTCAGCACCAGCAGTGCCAGCGCGACGGCGACCAGCAAGCACGGCAACACATCATCCAGGCCCGATGCGTTCGGCACGGTGGACAGCAGCATCGGCAGACCGCCGGTCAGCAGGGCAAACAAGACATACCCGGGCAACACCAGTGAATGACGCCATGCCGGGATGGGCTTGAGGCAGGCATAGATCATCGCCGTGGATGCGACCGTGGCGAGGCTGAGCAGTGCCAGCACACCGCCGACGACGCGTAGCAACGGTGCGATTCCGCCGGGCGTTCCCTTGCTCAACAGCAGCAACAACACGAATGCCGGCACGAAACTGGCGACCGCCAGCACGCCCTCGCGCGACAACCACGAGGTGCGCCATTGCGAGAATGCCCGCCATGCCCGCATCGGCTTGCCGAGATGCCAGAACGAAGCCAGCAACCCGATGGCTGCGGCGATGCCGGCAATGATCAGCAGCACGATCCAGGCCATCGCCTGCACCCCGATGGGCGCATCGCCGAGGGCGATGCGAAGTCCCAGCCAGGTCCACAAACCGAAGCCGGCGCCGGATAGTGTCGTGAAGAAGATGACTGAAAAAGCGGGGTTCATGCGCTGGAACCCGTCACACCTCCAGCACCACCGCGGTGCCGGTGGCGGACACCATCAACATCGAACCACCGTCCTGGATCTGGATCGTTTCGTAGTCCAGGTCGACGCCGACCACGGCATTGGCGCCGCGTTCAACCGCTGATTCCAGCATGTCTTCAATGGCTTGGGTCTTGGCCGAGCGCAGGACTTTCTCGTAGGCACCGGAACGGCCGCCGATCATGTCGCGCAGGCCGGCGAACATGTCACGGAACATGTTGGCGCCGAGGATCGCGTCGCCGCTGACCAGCCCGCAGTATTTGATGATGCGGCGGCCCTCGAAGTTGCTGGTAGTGGTGATCGGGATATCGGTCTTGGTCATGGGATGTCCTTCAACGTTTGAGGATGCGGTTCAACCAGCGCTGCGTGAGCGAGCTGGCATCGGTGTTGGTGTCGATCGTTGTATCTTGCGCGTCGCTTCCATTGCGCCGCGGACGCGGAGGCAGATAGCGGTTGACCGGCGCATACCCCAGCTCCGGCATCAGCGCTACGCCACCACGGTCGAGCACCAGTTTCGAAATGTCCGAATCCGGATCACCAAGGTCCCCGAAATGCCGGGCCTTGGTCGGGCAGGCCTGCACGCAGGCGGGTTGACGGTCGGCTTCTTCCAGATTCTGGTTGTAGATCCGGTCCACGCACAGTGTGCATTTCTTCATCACGCCTTCGACTTCGCTGAACTCGCGCGCGCCATACGGGCAGGCCCAAGAACACAATTTGCAGCCGATGCACTTGTCTTCGTCGACCAGCACGATGCCGTCTTCCGCACGTTTGTAACTGGCGCCGGTCGGGCACACGGTCACGCAGGCCGGGGTTTCGCAATGCAGGCAACTGCGCGGGAAGTGCAACGTCTGCGCAGGTTGGTGGGTCGCCGCATCGGCTTCCAGTTCATAGCTATGCACGCGGTTGAACCACACGCCTTGTGGATCCTTGGCATACGGGCGCTCATCGGTGAGCGGGCCCGCAATACCGCCGGCGTTCCATTCCTTGCAACTGGTCGCGCAGGCATGGCAACCCACGCAGGTGTCCAGATCGATCACCAAACCGAGTTTCTTCCTCGATGGCGCTGGCAGCATCGTCATGCGGGCCGCCTGCGTTGCACCGCAGCCGGAATGTCGTCGACACGGCGCATCTGCGCGTCATCGAAGCCATCCGGATCGGCCAGGTACTGCAGCGCCATTGGGGTCGCGTCATTGCCCCAGAACAACTCGTTGCCGATGCGCAATGTCGGCACGCCGAACATGCCAAGCTTCAGCGCTTCTTCGCCATTGGCCAGCAGCTCGCGTTTGACGTCGTCGCGGGCGATGGCGGCTGCAGGATCACTGACGCCGAGTGCAGCGGCGACATCGGCAAGCGATTCAATGCTGTCAGCGGCGCGGCCCTGTTCCCACACATGGGTGAACAGTGCATCGACGGCGGCGACGCGATCCGCTGCAGCCAGGCACAAGCGCAGCGCCGGCAACGGGTTGAACGGGTGCGCGGGTGGGAATACCAGCGGCACGCCGGCCTGGCGTGCCTGCCAGAGCACCATGCGATAGGTGTGGCGGCGCTTGCCGGGAATTTCGGCAGGCCCGAGTTGGCCGTGATGGTTGAGGATCGCCGCCAGCAGCACGGGTTTGGGATTCAGCGTGATCTCCGGATGGTCGCGTCGCAGCAAGCGCCATTGCAGGTAGGCGAATGGCGAGAGCACATCGAAATACCAGTCCAGCGCGGCATCGTTCATCGTACGGCTTCCTTGTTGCGGCGTCGGAACCCTGCGCCATAACGCAGCGGTGCTTCGCTGGCTTCGGAGTGTCCAACATCGGGCAGTTGCGGCGCAGTTTCGGCATCGTCTGATTGCTGAGCGGCCTTGCGGATCGAGACGCGCAAGTCGAACCACGCCGCCTGCCCGGTGACCGGGTCCGCGTTGGCGTAGTCACCCTTCGGCGTGATGTCGGAAATCAAGTGGTTGAGCAGGAAGCCCTTGCGTGATTCCGGCGCATCCTTCGCAAGCTTCCACGCGCCCTTGCGCTTGCCGATCGCATTCCAGGTCCACACCGTATTG
>JBKJOY010000333.1:0-18476 GCA_046595415.1 Thermomonas sp. | reverse complement strand
GGCCAGCAAGCGCAAGGCGCTGGCCGACAAGATCTGCAAGGCGTTGAGCGACCATGCCGCGCTCGAAGAAACCACCTTCTACCCCGCCGCGCGCGAGGCGTTGGACAAGGATGCCGGAGCCATCATGGATCACTCGGACGTGGAACACGCCACGCTCAAGGGGCTGATCGAGCGCATTCGAACCAGCCCTGGTGATGATCCGCATTTCGACGCGTTGGTGCACGTCATGGCGGAATACGTGAAGCATCACGTCGAGGAAGAGGAAGACGAGATGTTCTCGGAACTGCGCAAGGTCGAGGCGGATATGACCGACGTGATCAAGCAGATGAAGGCATTCAAGCCGAAAGGTTGATCGAACACCGACGTTCGACGGAGCGTTGGCGAAGTTGGGCGAGGGAACCGAATATGGCGGGTCCGTCAAACGTAGCTCAAACGCAGACCGGCAACGCAGGCGCATACGCGGTGCTGTATCAAGCCGATGGCACGCACTGCGAAGTGTCGGCGGTGCAACTTGCACCGCCTGAACGTGACGACCACCTTCTGTGGATCGATATCGACGCGTCTGCACCCGATGCACTACGCGCTGTTTGCGAACAGCTGGAGTTGCCAGACGACGTGCAACGACACCTGGCGGAACTGGGATCGGTTCCGTTGCTGCGTCGCTACGGTGAATTCATCGTGGTGCATGCGCTGGTGGTGGTATCTGCAGGGCAGCTTCGTTTCGACGAGGCCATGCTCGGCATCGCTGCGGGACACAACATCGTCATCACCGTTCACCAGGATCCGGTGGTGTTCATCGATGCAATCCGCAAGCGTGAGCATGGTCACAACAGACTTGGACAGCTCAACGCACACTCGTTCGTGGCAGCGTTGCTTGACTGGCAACTGGACACCTACCATGACGCCGTCGCCAGGTTCGAGTGCACTGTCGAGAGTCTCGAAGAAGCCGTGCTGGACGGAAGAAAAAAGGAATGTACCGCTGACCTGGTGCAGATGCGACGGGGTGCGTCGCGCTTACGCCGGATGCTGGCACCGCATCGCGTGGTTTTCTCCAGCCTGAGTCGCCCCGACTTCCAGCCGGCTGACGCACCTGAACTGATGGATCAGTTCCGCCACCTGGAAGCTCACTTTCAGCACGCCATGGATGCGGTGGAGAATGCGCGGGAGTTGGTGATTGGCTCGTTCGGCGTATTCAGCAATCAGGTCGCGCTGCGCACAAATGACTCCATGCGCCTTTTGACCTTCGCCACCGTCGTGATCGGAGCGCAAGCGGTCATCGCGGGAACGCTGGGCATGAACTTCCACGCAAGTTTTTTCGACTCACCGTGGGGCTTTTGGGTTGCCGTCGGCGCGATGGCAGTTTTTACCGGACTTGCTGTGTGGTGGGGGCGCCGCAAGGATTGGATTTAAGGGCACAGCAGCTGGTGGCGGAGACCGCGCCCTGGTCGAGTGCGGTCAGCGCCGTTGAGCCAAACCACTCACGCCATGGCGCGGCACGCCTCCGCACAACGACGGCACGATTCGGCGCAGCGCTGGCAATGTGCCATGTCATGCGCGCTGCATTGTTCTGCGCACCAGTCGCAAACCTTCGCGCACAAGGCGCAAATTTCTTTCGCGAAGGGGCTGTTTCGCGCCATCGCATCCGCACATAAGCGGCACAGAGCCGCGCAATCGATACAGCACGCGGGGCAGGCATTCGAACTTTCCTTGCCGGCCATGTGACTGAAACAGCTGCCGCATTCAGTGGCGCAGTCGTTGCACGCGGCGATGCAATCCTGGATGGCCTGGGTCAAATGGTGACTCATCGAAGTACTCCTGTTGGGTGGGAGGTGCGCATGCACTCAATGCTCACCTGCGCTGCGACCTACCCTATCGCGCCTCGTGATATCGCCGCGTCAAGATTTGGATATAGCAAGTGTGTTTTGTGTTCACACTCACGCCGCCTCAACGGGGGCCGCGTGTTTCCTGAGGTTTGGCTTTGCGGTCGCGCAGCAATGCACTGATCACCACGCTGAAGCCAAGCACCGCTGCCACGATGAACAAAGATGCCGACAATGCCGGATAGCCGAACAGCCGCGGGCCGCCTTCCATGCGCATCATCATCGCGGAGGCCAGGATGAGCGAGCCAATGATGATGCCGGTACTGATCCGATTGGCGATTTTCTGCAGGTTCTCGATCAGGTAGGACTCGTCCAGGCCGGTCATGCGTACCTGCATCTTGTTCTCGGCCAACAAGCCGAGGATGTCGGACAGTTTGCGCGGGCTGTCGCGAACCAGCGCTTGCAACTCGATCGCGTCGCTGGCCATCTTCGCGAGCGAGAAGGATTTCTTCATCCGCTGGCTCATGATCTGCTCGAGGTGATCCTCCACCACCTGTTTGACGTCCATGTCCGGATCCAGCGCGTTACTCACCGCTTCCAGGTTGAGCAAGGTCTTGCCTAGCAGGCTGAGTTCCGGCGGCGTGCGCAGGCCGCATGCACTGCCCAACAAGGTGATGTCCAGCACCAGCCTGCCCTCGGATTGACCGCGGCCACGCATGGACGAGGCGTACCGGGCCACCATTTGCCCGACCTCGCGGGTGTAGCGCTCCTCGTCGAAATCCTCCAAGCGCGTACTCATGGCGATGCCTTCCGCCGCGACCTCCTCGCCTCGCCCGTCCACTGCCGCGAACAGCAGTTTCAACAAGCGCTCGCGTTGACGTGGAGGCACGTGCGCGACCATGCCCAGATCCAGCAGCGCGATGCGTCCGTCGTTGGTGACCAGCAAATTACCGGGATGCGGATCGGCATGGATTTCGCCGTACACGAACACCTGGTCCAGGTAGCCGCGCATGACCGCGCTGGCCAGTGGACCAAAATCGGTTTCGGTACGACGCAGGCCACTCAGATCGGTGGCCTTGACCCCGTCCACCAACTCCATCGTCAGTACCTTGCCCTTCGTGTAGTCCCAAACCGGCAGCGGCACGAACAACTCCGGATAGGCAGCGAACCGCTCATTGAAGCGTTCCAGGTTTTCCGCTTCGACCCGATAGTCGAGTTCCGCCAACAAGCTCTTGCGGAACTCATGCGCCCAATCGCCAAACCGCGTGCGCCGGCCAATGTCGGTCCAGCGGTCCACGCCTGCAGCGAGCGACGCAAGCGCATCCAAGTCGACATGGATGCCATCCACGATGCCGGGCCGTTGCACTTTGACTGCAACCGGCCGCCCGTCGCGCAAGCGCGCACGGTGCACCTGCGCCAACGATGCGCTCCCGATCGGTGCGTCATCGAACTCGGAAAACAGCGTCGTCACTTTCGCGCCCAGTTCTTCCTCGATCACGGCACGGACATCCGCCGCCGGCAACGGCGCCACAGCGTCCTGCATGCGCATCAAGGCTGTGATGTAGGCCTGCGGCACCATGTCCGGGCGGGTGGAAAGACTCTGCCCCACCTTGATGAAGGTCGGCCCCAGGGCCTCCAGATCCGCCACGAAGGCCTCAGGCGTGCCGTCGCCGGCCCCGGTGGCATCCAGCGAGGCGTCACCCGCGTCCAAGCCGGCAAACACACCGGCATTTCGATACTTCAGCAGGAACTTCACCACCTGAGCGGTGCGCACCAGGCTGGATGGGGTTTCGTTCATTGCACCGCTCCATAAAACGTCATGGAATAGCGTAGCGGTCCTCACCGTGAAGAACGGGACAACGGCGGGAACCAACCTCAAAGCGGCACTCGCAAAAATCGTTGTGTCACAGGCCACGAGAGCGTCGCCCCTGACGACCGCTCACATCTCCGGCGTACTGCGTTCAAGCGTTCGCATCGCCGCATCGGCCTGCCGCTTGGATTCGCGCAACTCGTCCGCTGCTGGCGGTTGATCCGCAGGCCTGTCAGCCGGCGCGTCTGCCACCGTCGTTCCGCTGAAACGATCCACAACCACCGGCCCACTACCCCCTCGTGTCGGCACCCGCAGCGCCTTGCGGGCATCGGCTACGGTGCTTGGAGCAGACCCTGCGCTGTGTCGTGTCGGCAGCAGCTCGCGCACCACGGATTGGAACTGGTGGGTCATCACCAGCAAGATGATCACCCCGACCACCAGTTTGACCAGCACGATGCCCAGACCGGCATCCATCGCGTGGCCAATCACGCCACGCCTTGACGGCCCAGGGCGTCGGCCGTGAATGCGATCTTCGGCGTTACCCGGCAAGCGCCCGCCCACACGCGCAGTGAGATCACCCCCGACCGAGGTGTTGTCACGGCTAGGCGTCGACATGGAAGCTGCGGCCTCAAGCAGCGGCCCCAGCATCTCTCGCAATTCATCGCCATCGACCAGTTGCACATGTCCCTGCCTGCTGGCGGCCATGATGGCAGCGCGGCTGAATTCACCACTGGTCACCAGGATCGCGCCGGTGGCGCTCTGGGTGACCATGATCCCGAGCAACTCGTGCACCGCGTTGTGGGTGACCTGCTTCGCGTTCCAATGCTTGCACTGAACGACGATATAGCCATCGTCCTTGTACAACTTCAGGTCGATGCCGCCATCGAAACGTGCACCGGTGCCACCGGTTCCCACGTGATCCACGCGAAAACCCTGGCCGCTGTAGTAACTCGCCAGCATCGCTTCAAGTTGATCCCAACCCACTTGGGTCAGCGCATCAGTGCGGCGCTTGCGAACATTCTCGAGTCCGTGCATGTCCGCCCTCAGCGGAATTTGTATTGGCCGATGATGCCTTCCGCGTCATGCCTCGTCACCTGAATCAGGCAAGAGGCACAGAAATTCGTCCAGCAGCAAAGCGGGTCCCGGAGCTGTACGGCGTTGTGCCACACGATAGCCAACGATCCAATCCTCCAGGCGATTTCGGCTTGAAAAACGTGTCAGGCCAGATCACGGCTTGCGATGAAACGTGCCTGAGTCTGATCGCAGCGTGTCGTCATCAAGCACCGTGTACCGGAAGGTTCTGCCTGTTTGGGCGCCCTCCTTGTACGTGACCAGGACCACGTCACCTTCCATCTGATAGGTGACTTTCTTCGTCGAACCCATTGCTTCCATTTCGCCGGGACGAAACGTCACGGTCACGGGAAACGGTTCTCGCGCTTTCCACGTGCCCTCGATAGCCCCCGGATTCTCTGCCGAACCGGAGCAGGCCGCCAGGGAAAGCGCAACGATGCCCAGTGAGAAGATACGAATCATTCGAAGAATCCCTGCCATGGTTTCCATAAGGCCCAACGCCCACGTGGCGATTCTCCGCATCAGCACGCGAGGCAACGTGACGATTGACTCAACTCACACACCCTGACTGGCGTTATTCACCATCGCGTCCAGTTGCTGCAACAACGCGTACGTCCGTTTCAGCCCGATCTGCTCCAGGGTGGCCTCGCGTTGTTGCCGCGCTGACGTGCAGGCCGCCATTCGCCCCGCGTGTGCGGCGTCCCGCTGCAACCGGAACGTACTCTCAGCGGCGTGATTCGTTGCATTCGGCCTACTCACTGGCCTGTATCGCCTGGGCTCGACCTCGGATGGTGCCGCTACCACCGTCGTGGTGCGCTGACCCGGGCCGCCTGACTGCGATTGCAACGACACCGCACCTGTGCGATCCACGCAACGATAGCCCGATGGGACTTGCCGTTGATTGAACGCCGAGACGTCCGTTGCGTACCGCTCCGGCAAGGCAGCGGAACTGGGCTGGGGCGTTTCAAGCACGGGCGAGGATCCTGCCGTCCATGCGGTGCGCTCCAACAAGGCGCGCATTACCAATAGCGAAAAGAATCGCGGCAACCGCTGCCGCATCTATGCATGCGGTTCAGGCGCAGGAAGGCAAGCTGAAAACGCGATCAGCTATCCACCTGAGCCTTTGAAGTGAAGAGATTTGTAACTCGCCTCGTCGTTCTGATAGCAAGCCAAGACCAGCGCCGGCGCCTGCGTCTGGTCCAGTGGGTGATTGCCAGTCTGGTGTATGTCGGCGCTGGGCTGTGGCTGATCAGCGGCGTCGCCCAAGGGTGGATGAGTCCCGTCGCACTGATGCCTTGGCTCGCTTTTGTGTCATTGATTCTCCTGACCGGTTACATCGCCTTGCGCAGCGGTTGGACGGAACGCTTTCGAGACCCTTCCATTACCGTTTTCCAGCTCTCGATGGGCGTACTGGCGGTCAACTGGGGTTATCTGATGTGTGGACCGATGAGGACGTCGTCCTTGTTTCCGCTCATGGTGATTTTTGCGTTCGGCGCGTTCACGTTACGCGGGCGCCAGATCGCTTTCCTCACGCTGTTGGCGCTGTCCACCCTGACTCTCGCGATCGTGCTGCGAAGCTATTATCCGCTGTGGGTCCCGGTCCAAGCCGATATCACCCACATGCAGGTCGACGTCAACAACTTGCTGATGTTGACGGTGGTGCTTTCAGCAGTCGCGGTGATTTCCCTCCGTCTGTCGACGTTGAGGCAGAAACTGCGCAACCAGCGTGAGTCACTGGGCCATGCGCTGGCAGAGGTGGAGCGGCTGGCGGTCACCGACGAACTTACCGGAATCGCGAATCGCCGCTCGATCACATCCCTGTTGGACCGCAGCGTGGCACTGTCGTCCCGGCACCTCACGTCATTCACCATCGCAATCCTCGATCTGGACCACTTCAAGGGAGTCAACGACGACTTGGGACATGCAGCGGGGGACGCTGTATTGAAGGCGTTTGCCCGCTTGGCGAGCGCGGAACTGCGCAACACCGACATGCTCGCGCGCTGGGGCGGTGAAGAATTCCTGGTCTTGCTTGCCGGCGGCCGCGACGACACCTGTTCCGCGCTTGAACGCATCCGCAAGGTGGTGCGTCACAGTTGCCTGGACTCAAGACCCATCACTTTCTCTGCAGGTGTCGCACACCATCGACCCGCCGAGAGCACTGATGAACTGTTGGCGCGGGCCGATCAGGCGCTGTATGCGGCCAAAGCCGCGGGGCGTAACCGCACGGTTGCCGCGGAATAGCCAGGACGTGGTGGCAGCTGTTGCGAATCTGCATCGCAGTCGCACACTTCAGTGAGGCAGGGACCCATCAGGCTGAAGAACGCAGCTGTCAGCGCTGGCGTGCCCTGACCTGATGTCGAATCACGCCAGCGTTTGTGGCGCCCGTCACCGGATCAATTCTGGGTGATTTTTTTACCCTTGATGATGACATCGCCGCTGCTCTTGATGTTCACCAGCCCGCTGCTGTCGATCTGGATGTCCTTGCCCTTCAACACGATACTGCCATCCTTCTTCAGGATCAGGCTCGCACTGCCCACACGCAGCTCAAAACTGTCGGCTGCATTGATGACAAGGGTCTTGCCAACGTCGATGGTCATGGTCTTGTCGACCTTCAAGGTCTGGCTTCCACCCACTTTGCTGCTCGTGTTCAACTGGACCGTGACATCGCGGCTGCCGCCGACCAGCACCTTGTCGTTGCCGCCGACGCTCGTTGATCGGGCACTGCCTACGATGGTCGACGCCTGCGCCCCCACCGTGACGCTGCGCGAGCCAGCGACCGACAGCGTCGCCGTGCTCCCCACCGACACCACTTGACCGCCAGCCACCACAAGCTTGTCGCTTCCGCCAACCATATCGCTGCGGCTGCCATGGATCGCGTTGTTGCTGTTGTCGGCCATGATCGGCTCCTGGATGGCGGTAGAACCATGTTAGGCGCGTCCCATCCGCGCTGCCAATGCGTACAGGCGGCGTAGGCCAAAAGGCCGCCGGCTGCGCTCGCACCAGGGTCCCTTCGCCTTACGCGGCTGCGACCCAATTGCCTGGATGCTTGCCTTGCCGATCCGAAACGGTCGGTCTTGCTCGATGGCATTGGTACACGCAGCCGGGAGCACGAAAAGTGATCAGGCCGTTTGCAGGCGACCTTTGCGGGACGCGTACATCGCACGGTCGGCCTTTGCCAACAGCATTTCGAAATCGTCCCCGTCTTCCGGAAAGCAGGCAATCCCGACGCTGGCATCCATGTGGATGACCCCTTCGCGCATCACGCAGGGTTCGCGAAGGCGCTGGCGCAAGTCCACCGATGCGCGCTGCGCTTCGGCGTGATCACTACCGGGCAGAATAGCCACGAATTCATCGCCGCCCACGCGTGCCACCAGATCGCCTGGGCGCAGGTCGCGTTGCAGGCGTTGCGCCACCTCGCGCAGGATGCGGTCGCCGGATTGGTGGCCACCACGATCATTGATCAGTTTGAAGCCGACCAGGTCGACGTACAGCACCGCGACCGGCGTGCTGGTGATCTGTGCATGCTCCAGCGCCTTGCGAAAGGTCTGTTCCAACAAGCGGCGGTTGGGGATCCCGGTCAGCGGATCGTGCTGCGCGTGATGTTCCAGTTCCTGTTCGATCCTGCGTAATTCGCCGATTTCGCGCGCCACGCCAATGCGGATCCCATGTTCGGCGAACCATTGCGCCGACCACAGCAAATCCACCCCATGCCCGTCACGGTGCACATAGCGATTCCGGAAGTGGCGTTGTTTCATGCCATCCATGACGTGCTGCGCCTGCGACTTCGTCGCGGCGCGATCCTCCGGATTCACAAGCTCGAAAATGTTGCGGCCTATGACATCTTCAGACCGGTAGCCAAGAATGCGCTCGAACGCGGCGTTGGTGAATTGCAGTACACCATCCGCATCGACGATGCAGACCGCATCCGGCAGCAAGTCCAGCACTTCCGCTGGCGGAGGAATCCGAATAGACATCTAAGCGACAGATAGCTTCTGGCTACGCGGACATGCGGGGACCCAACAGTGCCACTTTATCGCGCCACGAATCTTGCCGCGCGTCACGGATCTCGCCTAGCAGAACGAGCCAGGTAGACGTCAGCGCGCCCAGCGACTGCTGCCCACCCCACCATCGCCGGCATCGCGTTCGGTTGGCTGGGTCGAATATTTCTTCCCTCCAGATTCGACTCTGACCCGACTTCCCCGCACGATCAGATGTGATTCAAGGACCCTTGCGGGTGATCGTTTCGTGCAAGTGGCCGACAGGAATGCCGAGCAACGTGATGACGCCCACGTTGTCGATGGTCTTGCCGTCCGCCATCAATTCCAGCGTCTGATGCATGACCAGCGGACCCTCGGCACGGTACTGCAAGGACAGGCGTTGGCCAGACGTGGTGGCCGTCACCGGGCCGGCTGCATCGCTGAGCGTGGCTGCGTAGTGATTCGGTCTGACCTCGGTCATGATCCAGACACGATGCTTGCTGGACTTGCCCTGGAAACTGATCGTTTGTTCCAGCCGAAACGTTCCGTCAGCCTGCTGCGTGCCACGACTTTCAACATGGAACGGTTGCGGCTTGCCCAGCAAGAACGTCAGCGTGCCATCGCCTTCGCTCGCGCCGCCGAAGCCATGTCGAGGCGTGAAGTCCCGTGCTGGCTCGGCGGCTGACGCAGAGCCGCCGCCGATCAAGGCAGCCAAGGCGCACGTGAACGCTGTCATCTTTTTCATCGCAATTGATTCCTGGTGCAAACGGGGTCGGCGCGCGGCGTGGGCGTGGTTCATCTGTGAAGTTGTCGAGACATGTATTGCGTGCCGATTACCGTATCGCCAGGCTTGCACGCACCGTCATCCCGCCGGCAACGGGCGTAATTGATCCGCAAGCGTTCGGGTGTTCGCCGTGGTGACGTCACCGGTGTGCTGCGTGGATTTGCGCTCGATCAGCATGATGCAGCACTCGTCAGTGGCCACGGGATTGTGTTTCACGCCCCGAGGGACGATGAACATCTCACCCTCTGCCAGATCGACTGCACCGCTTTCCATTTCAATGCGCAAGTGGCCTTCCAGCACGAAGAATAGTTCGTCCTCGAGTTCATGGCGATGCCAGGCCAGCGAGCCTCTGACTTTGGCGACCTTGATGTAGGTATCGTCGACTTCACCGATCACGCGCGGCGACCATAGCTCCGTGAGCGAACGTGCGACCTGTTTCGGAGACATCACGGCGGCCATTTTGTGACTCCTGCGGGTTGCATCTGCATGCCGGCCGGTTTGCTGCCACGCGTGGCGATCCGGGTATTTCCGAGTGTGACGTCCTCGGGCGAAAGAACAAACTCCAGGCACCCGCTGGCAATAGCAAGAATGACTGCTATCCATAGGGCTGGCTTACCCTTGGATGTGCCCGCAACAACACCCTCGCAAGCAAGGCTGGACGCTTCAGCTTGGGCGAAACGTGATCGTCCGCAAAGACCTGGGCATTGACATGCTGCACTTGCTTGACTGCCCCGGACACAGGGCTACACTCGGACCACAATGAATGCAGCATCGGTCCTCGCCGCTCACAGGAACAGCAACCACCAACTTGGCGAAATCCTGGTGGATCTTGGCGTGCTGGGTCGCCAACAAAAGCAGCTCGTCGAGGACATCCAGGAGGACCTGGCAGACCCCGACCGTGCCATCCGACTGGCGGCGGGTATCCGGCGCAAGCTGGGCGAGATGCTGGTCGAAGTGGGCCTGGCGAGCCCGGTCCAGCTTGAAGCCGCGCTGACAGAGCAGGAACGGACTGGCGAGCGCCTCGGTGAAATCGCTGTCCGTCATGGCTGGTTGCAGGCCGGGCAGCTCGACCGGGCGCTGCGCTTCCAGCAGGCACAGGCGGATCGGGGCAAGGTCGCCGCCAAGCTCCGTCTTGGTGAACTGCTGGTCGCCACCGGTGACATCACCCGGGCCCAACTCGACGCTGCACTTGCGCGCCATTACGCTTCGGGAAAGTTGCTGGGCAGCGAACTTGTCGACGCCGGTATCCTCAAGCCCTCGCAGCTGGCCAACGGGTTGCAGCTGCAACGCTCACTGGTGGCACTGGCAATGGCCGCGACGCTGGCCATTGGCATCGGGTTGGCGCCACCGGCACAGGCTGCCGATGGCACTGCGCAGGTCGGAGTCGGTGCTACGGTGCTGAAGCATGTGAGTCTGCGGGTGCTGCAATTGCCCGACACGATCCAGATCACCGAGGCTGACATCGCGCGCGGCTACGTGGACGTGTCCACGCCTTCCCGGCTCGAGATCCGCTCCAACAGCACCGCGGGCTTCATGCTTTCAATCGATAGCCAGGCCGACTTCGCACGGGGCACGGAGGTGCGCGGAAGCGGCGACACCGCGGCGCTTGGTCGTTTTGGCGGCGTGCTGTCGGTCAAAGGCGGCGATGCCGGCGGCATGCATACCACCCCGGTGGAACTGAGTTTCCGCGTCCTGCTGTCGAATGAGGCGCGGCCGGGCCAGCATGCCTGGCCCCTGCAGATTTCCGTCATGCCTTCCTAAGGCGTCACGGTCACGAAGACCGTGTCGGCATAGATGCCCTTCGACACGTCCTGCCCCGCGGGGATGCGACCGTAGATTCTCGTACTCAGCTGGGCCGAGGAATTGTTCGGCACGGCGATCGTCTGGGTGAACGCGTCCACTCCAGGGATATCGCCCCAGCGCTGGGTCCGACTGGCGTCCTGGAACAACACGTAGCCAAGCAAATCGGTTCCGGTAGTCAATTTCATCTTGCGGCTGGCAGTCGTGCCGCCGTTGCCCCCGGGGCCGATGGCGATATTCACACTGGTATTCTGCGGACCGCCGGCGCGACTGCAGGTAACAATCACTGTTGCGTCCGTGTCGCGGTCGCTGGCGTCGAACACGTCATAGCTGCCAAAGCCGACATTGCCGGCGGCAATCGTGCAACTGGTCGCGGCCGACGCGGTCCCTGCCCAGCACAGGGTCGCCACCGACAGGATCAGGCTATTGATCAAACTGGCAGGCATTCACTTCTCCAAGTTCGACCAGCATAGCCTGCGACGTCGGCACCGTCATTTCAAATCGGCATTCCCTGCCCTCCAGGGTGAACCTGGCGGCATGGCGGCCGGGCGGCAGGTTCTCGAGATAGAACTCGCCCTCGCTGCCGGTGGGTGACAGAAATTCCTTGCCATCCGCACTGACCATGAGGTCGATGAACTGCGCCGGTCGAGGCTTGCCCTGGACGTGCACGGTGAGCCTGCCGGTCATCGCCTGCAGGCGGCTGACATCGAAATGGATCAGCGCGCCACTGCGCAGGGCCGGCGCAATGTTGAGCTCCTTGTTCTCGATGCTGTACTCCACCGGGATGTCGCGGTCGTCGATGGCCACGCGATTGGCCACGTAGGACCCCAGGTTAGGCAGGAAGACGCGGCCATGGGCGTCGGTTCGGCCGATTTCCTCGGCGCTCTGGTACACCCGCACGCCCTCGAGATCGCCCACATCGACCAGTCCGAAACTGTCGGTCACCGGACGCGAGAAAGCCACCGCGCCACCCACGACAGCCACTCCCCCAGCCACACCCATCTGGTAGGACGTCTGCGAGGGTCCCATCGCCGCTTTGTCCGAGCGAAGGTCCACGGTGTAGATGCCGTGCGGTCCGTTGTATTGCAGCGACGGCGCAAGCCGGTAGGCATTGCCAAAACCGTCATCACTTCGCTCCGCGAGCAGTCGATAGCCCAGGCCTTCGCCGATCGGCGTGTTATTGCCGATCTGCACCACGTCGCTGCTGGAACCGCTGCGCTGGTCGTGGAAGATGCTCGCACTCACGTCGCGCGACGGGTTGAAGGTAAGCGCGACGAAGACCCGCTTGTCGTCGGGCTCGAGCGCGTTGCCCCAGGTCCTGCTTGCGGAGGCCAGGATGCTGATCGAGCCCGACAGGTTGCGCGAGTAACCTAGCGACACCACGCGGCGGTCAGCCCCGTCGTAGTGCCGCGTGCGGCGCCAGTCGACGCTCAGGTTGCCGATCGAACGCCAGCCATAACTGGCGCCAGCGCTGATTTCTGACTGGATGCGCTCCGGCGCGGCAAGCTGGCCCACGGTTTCGTAGTGAGGCGAATAACGCCGCAACTCGGCCTGGCCGCTGAACCGGCGGGACAGGTAGGAATAGCGCGCCACGCCTGCCCAGGCCCTGCCAGACGGACTGCGGCCACTGGACAGGCTCGCCGACAGCAGGCCAAGCCTGTCCGAACGCAGAGCCATGGTCGGACCGAGGTTGAAGCGTCCACGCTCGCCCTCTGCGCGCCCTCCCAGGGTCAGGTGGTCACTGACCCCGTAGCGATGGAACGCGGAAAACGCCGTCCCTGTGTAATTGTTGCTGGCCAGGCCCAGGTCGCGGCGCTGGGCACCGAGGTTGTAGCTGTATTCGTGCAGCCCCTTGCGCAGGTTCACGTCGCTGAAATAATAGGGATACACCAGCCGCTGCTCGCCGCCGAACTGGTCGCGCAACACCACCGACACGTCCCGCCGGCCACCGTAATAGTTGAGGTTACTCAACTGGAATTGCCCGGGCTGCACGTTTTCGGTCCGCACCCGCACGCCGTCCACATAGATTTCCGCCTGCGCCGGTGAGGGGACGTTGGCAGTGAACCCGGCCATCGGCTGGCGGATGAAGTACGGATCGATCTGATAGACCTTGGATAAACTGATGCCGCCCAAGGTCAGAATGCTGCCAAGGTCACCGGACGAGGTGGTGAAATCGCCGACGATCCAGCGCTGCAAGGTGCGCCGGTTGTCGTGGGTCAGGTTGCTGGAATACCGCAGGTCGCGGTCCGGTCCGGCACCGCGGGAGTGCACCGACTCGGACCGCAACAGGAACCCGCCCAGGCTCACGCCCAGCTCCGTGGTCAACGAGAGTGACGGCTGCCCGCCCCGATCATCCCCGGCCGTCAAGGCGCGGTAGTTGAGGAACGCGCTGTTGTCATTGGTTTCGATGACGCGCAAAGGACGGCCGGGAAGCAGGCTGAGCGCCTTCTTCGGCAGCCGTTCCGGCGGCAGCGTCACCAGCAGGGCAAGCCGTGCCTCGTCGAAACGGAGCCCGCTGGCCTGCAGGCCGCGCAGAGAATAATGCGGCTCACCTTCTGCCTGCACCGCCGGGCCCAGGTCTCCCTGCACGCCGAGCACCGCAAGATCACTCTGGCCCAGCAGAAAATCACCGTCGGCGGCAGCCACCACGGTGAACTCGCCCCTGGAGATGCCGTTGAGGACGATTTCCACCACCAGCACCTGCCCTGGATCAGGCATTGCTGCGTCGGCGGCAGGTGCCGCGAGCTCTTGGGCGCTCACGTCCTGGGCGCTCACGTCCTGGGCGCTCACGTCCTGGGCGGAAAGCCCCCTACCGGCACTTGCAGCGCAGGCCAGTGGAACGGCACCGGCAAGCCCGGCTGCTGCGCAGAGCCAGGTCGAAACTGGAATCGCGAATCTTCGGCGGCCCGCAACGTCGGATATCAGCGCTTGCACATCGATGCATCGACGTCGAGTGCCCCGCGAAGTTCCATCTGGTCGGTAGCGACAATCACATCCAACTTGCCAAGGCGCGCGCAATCGGCGGCGGGCAGTTCAATCGCGTGGTCGCGGGTCGCGCCGGCAAGCAGGTACCAGCCGGCCATATCGTGTGTCGTTTTTCCCGACGTGGCAGTGACACTCTTGATGGTGAAGTGCGTGTTTCCGGTATTGCGCACGCCGACATGCAGCACACCCTTGGCCACGGCCAAGCGGACGATCTCGCCACTCATGACTTGCTTGGTCGGCGTGAGGTAGACCGGCACCCCGAAGCGCACCGCAATCGCGACCTGGTTGCCGCTTGCCGCGCCCGCCACTTTCGGAGCGGGCAGCTCCTCCACGAACAAGCGGTAGGTCTTCTCCTGGGTAGTGGCGGGCGTGCGCAATCCAACACGCACCAGTTTTTGCTCGCCTTTTTCCAGGACCATCAACCGCGGAAAATAGACCAGGTCCTGACTTTCGCGGTAGACGTCCTTGCCGTCCGTGTCCTGGGTCCACTCGAACAGGCGCATCTGCACGCGCAATGGATCTGCGGTCTCGTCATTGCTGACGGTGATCGTGCCACTCTTTGAAGTGCGGTCAAGGTCGACACGGATCGGCGACACCCCGAATTGGCCGGCGAAGGCCGGAGACAGGACCGCCAGCGCAAGCAGCAAGGCGCTGGACCGGCGTAGCAGAAGCGGGCGGAAGAAAGGCATGGATGTCCTGGTCGGGCGAAGTGGCACATGCACCCTGCGGCAGTCAGGGATTGAGGGTGATCACAAGAGTGTCGGCATAGTCGCCAATCATCGCGCTCTGGAAGTCTGCCGGGGCTACCGACCCGATCACTCTAACGTCAAGGTCGACGTTCTTCGCAACGCTGCCCGAGGAAGGGTTCAAAGTGACGCTGTAGGGCAGGAACACATTCAAGCTCGCGTGTTTCATCCGCAGCGTACCCGGACCTGAGCCATACAGGCCGTCATCGAGCGTCAACGCATAGCTGGCAAGCCCCGCAGAGCCGGCGCAGCGGATCACCAGCCCGGTGCTGGCAGTCGCTGCCGAGGCGCTGGCCGGGTCTATATTGCCGAACGTCAACGCCACCGAGTTCGCGCCTCTGAACCTGCAGTTGCTCCTTGACAGCACAGTCGCACTTACCGGAACGCTAGCGGTGACTGCCGCCGTAACGGGAATCGCTGACCCAAGTACTGGAAGGCTCAGCAAGCCAAGGCACAAGGCAAACCCCCTACCGGCCCACGTGGGACGTGCACCGCTCCAGCATCCGGAAGGCCTGTTGATATGCGTCATATGCGCCTTCAAACGCCTGGCGCCCGGCCTGCGCCGGAGGCGCCAGGGTCACGCCCCAATCAGGGCGTGATCGACAACGTGACGGTGTCGGCGTAGCTGCCGGCCGATGCATTCACGAAGTCTGCATTGACGACCGATGCGCTGATGTCCAGGCTGATCGGCGAGGTCTTGCCGTTGCCGGTGCCCGACGCCGTGTAGCTGAAAGAGTACGGAATGTACTCGGTAAGCGTCGCATGCTTCATGCGGCGCGGCGCGGCGCCGGCGCTGGCCTCGTTGATACCGAAGTCGTCGCTGATCGTGTAGCTGGCGCCCTTGGTGCACCAGAAAGCGGGCTGCGTTGCCGTGCCCGTGGCATTCGAGCTCGAAGACGGATCGAGGGTGAACGATACCGAGCCGCCACTGTTGAATTTGCAGGTACCGGTCACGTTGGCCGAAACGCCAACGGTAGCGGTGTCGGCGGCTACGGCCGCATTGCAGATGGCGCTGGTTGCGAACAGCGCGCCCAAGGCGATCAGATGTGAAACTTTCATGGTGTTGCCCCCTGTTGTGAGATTAGGAATCTTCTTTAAAAAGTGGAACCATGCATCTGGTTCGCGGAATGCTGACCAAGCAAAGCAAGAACCGTGCCAGAGCCAAGAATAGAAATGAGATGCAGAACGCTATTATCAGGGTTTTCAATACGCTAGCGTATGGTTGAAAAGTGATTTCAATCACAGTTCCAAGTTAAAAATCCTTGGCGATAGCGTTCGTACAACCCACCTGCGGTCTCCACCGCCGCCGGAGCGGCGTTGCTGGAATGTGGATCACACGCACCGCAAGCGCGCGCCTGACAGACAGAGACCTCATCACCAGAACGACCTCGCGTGTATTCCCAGGCAGGAGGCGCCATGCGCACATCCACATTCACCGGGATGCAGCTCATCTCGGTCTTCAACCAAGTCGATCCCACCGTGCCGATGCAGGCCTCGCCTCGGATACTTGCCGTAGTTGTTTGACTCGAATGACCCGCCCTGCCCTGGACATTACGTGACATCGGCTTGCCCAATCACCACGCGCGGCATGCGTTGATCCCGAGCGCAAGCCAAGCAACACCGACCTGGGACCCTTCACTCTGATCCCATTTCTTCCTCTGTGTCCTGGACGCCATGAGTCACGAGTTCCGGCACATCTGGCCCCAGATGCACGATGACACTGCCTCGGCTCACCACGAGCGCCGTGCCTGTGCTGCGCGCCACTTCATGCGCACGCTGCGCGGCGCGCTGCATTGCCGCCAGCGAGCGTTGCAGGTCGGCATCACGCGCCGTTTCGATGGGCGCCTTGTTCATGGGCATTTGCCCCCATGGCAGAATTTTTTTCCTCACACCAATGCTTCTTGACCAAAGCCGACTCTGACCCGACTTTCCTGACCCGACTTTTCGCTGACAGATCCGGATCAGTGCGATGCATCAGGCGCAGCTGGCGATGAGGCGTGATCCACGACGTACAGCCACCTGCCGCCCTCTTTCCTCGCGAGCACGGAAAAGCGGCCCGTCAGGGCGACCGGGCTGCCCCCGGCCTTGGGCGACAGGTTGACGGTGAAGTCTCCCCAACCGACCGAAAGATTGCCGGAAGTCTGATAGTGCGTTTGGGCGAAACTGGCGCCCGTCACGGTATTCGCAGCCAGAAGACCCGCGTAAGCCTCGCGGATAGCCGCTGTGCCTTTCGCCTCAGGCGCACCGGGAAGCCACATCACCGCGTCCTTCGAGTAGCACGACACGACGGCCTTGAGATCGTTGGCGGTGATCGCCTTGCGCCACGCCTCGTCCACCGCTTGCGCACCCGATGGCGCTTTCGTGCCGGCCGTCGAAGATGCCGAAGCACCAAACAGCGCCAGCGGCAGCGCGAGGGAAACAAGTATCCTGTTCAGCATGGGAGTTCTCCTGGTGTTGTGGTGGCGTCGCGGATGGGGCAAGGGCGCGTGACACGCGTGCGATTTGGGATTGCGAGTCCTTTGGCATGCAACGGATTTCACAACCAAACCCGGCAATCGCAGCCAGTTGGCCGCATCACAGGTGATATCGCGGGGTTGCCCGTTCGTGGGTAGCGTGGGCTTGCGGGAAATGGGGTCCGGGAAATGGGGTCAGAGTGGATTTTTCGCCGATGACCCAGGGCGCGTTCGTTGAACGGCACCCCCATTTCCTGGTTGAAGTTGTCGAGAGAGGCATTGTGTAGTGATTGTCGTATCGCCAAGGTTGAGCGCATCGTCGTTCTGCAGGCAACGGGCGCAACTGGTCTGCTAACGTCCGTGAGTTTTCGGTCCTGCGTGCGCTCAGCAGCGTCGTCCCGCTCCTGGAACCAGCAGGGCAAGGCCACTGCCGGGTTCACTGGAACATCGCCTTGCAATTTTTCACGGTGCTGGCGCTAAGTGGATTCTGCATTTTCTCGCCTGTTCACCCAGCATCTCCTGTCGCTAACTCATCTGCCACCGACTGGAACGCCTCAAGCATTGCCGTTTGCGCCCCGGCGCATTAACGTGAGCCGGTGATGATCAGGTCGTGCTCGCCAATGCACTCCCCCTCACTTCGAACGATATGCAACGAGGAGTCACGCCTCGTCGAGGAGCCTCACCTGGCGCAGCTCCGCCAGATTGGCCGAGCCGGTCGCGAAGCAGGCCAGGCGCAGGCCCTGTTCAAGCAACGCGAAGTGCGCCATCAAAGGCTCGATGCCGTCGATGGCAGCGCGCAGCAAGGGGCCGGCCTGGCCTACCAGGTTGGCTCCAAGGCGCAGGGCTTTGGCGGCGTCCAGGCCATGGCGGATTCCGCCCGACCCGATCAGCGGCAAGTTAGGCAACACGGCACGGATCTCGCGCAGCGCCGTCGCCGTGGGGATACCCCAGTCCCGATACATTTCCGCCAACGCGGCCAGCTGCGGGTCCGTAGCCAGCCGGCCTTCCACCGCGCTCCAGCTGGTGCCTC
>JBKJOY010000301.1:0-7092 GCA_046595415.1 Thermomonas sp. | reverse complement strand
TATTTCTTCTTCGTCCGCTTCGCCGGCTTGCCACGTACCGGCAGTGGTTTGGCCGCACCCACGCCATCCTCGACCAAGCGGAAGTCGATCTTGCGATCTTCGACGCTGGCTTTCAGCACCACCACGCGCACGCGATCACCCAGACGGTGCTCGCGGCCACGGCGCTCCCCGGTGAGGGTCTTGCGCACCGCATCGAAGTGGTAAAAATCATTCGACAGCTGGGTCACGTGGACCAGGCCATTGACCTTGGATTCGTCCAGTTCCACGAATAGTCCAAAGCTGGTGACGCCAGAAATCGTGCCGTCGAATTCCTGGCCGACATGGCCTTCCATCCACGCGGCGCGATAGCGTTCATCCACTTCGCGCTGGGCTTCATCCGCGCGACGCGAGCGCTCCGAACACTGCAGCGACAGGCTGGCCATCGCATGCGGCGTGTAGGTGTAACTGTCCGGGCTGCCGCCGGCGAGCGCATGCTTGATCGCACGATGCACCAGCAAATCGGGATAGCGACGGATCGGCGAGGTGAAGTGCGCGTACGCCTCCAGCGCCAGCCCGAAGTGACCGATGTTGTCCGGCGAATACACCGCCAACGATTGGCTGCGCAGCAGCACGGATTCCAGCAACGTCGCGTCCGGGCGCTCGCGGATTTTCTCAAGCAGGTTGCGGAAATCGCGGGGCACAACTTTCGACCATGCCGGCATCCGCAACTGGAATTCCTTGAGGAATTCCCCAAGGTCTGCGTACTTGGACTCCGGCGGCTTGTCATGGTCGCGATACGGTGCGGGGATATGCGTGGACAGCAGGTAAAGCGCGGCCTGCACATTGGCCGCGATCATGCATTCCTCGATCAATTTGTGCGCGTCGTTGCGCTGGATCATCCCGGCCTGGCTGACCGCGCCCTTGGCGTCCAGCACGAAGCGCACCTCGCTGCTTTCGAATTCGATCGCACCGCGTTTCGCGCGCGCGCGGTCCAGGATCTTGTACAGCTGGTGCAGCTGCCGGATCTGCGGAAGCAGCCCGCCGACCTTGGCCAACGCAGCGGCTTGGTCGTCCTCGGGAATACCCTCGCCGACCACGTGCCACACATCGGTATAGGTCAGCCGCGCATGCGAATGCATGACCGCTTCATGGAAACTCGCATGGCTGACCGCGCCATCACGGCCAACCTGCATGTCGCACACGAAGCAGAGACGGTCGACCTTCGGCATCAACGAGCAGATGCCGTTGCTGAGTGTTTCCGGCAGCATCGGCACCACGAAGCCTGGGAAATACACCGAGGTCGCGCGCAGCTGCGCTTCGTTATCCAGCGGGGTGCCGGGTCGCACGTAATGCGAGACATCGGCGATCGCCACGATCAGGCGGAAGCCGTCGGCGTTGGATTCGCACCAGACTGCGTCGTCGAAATCCTTGGCGTCCTCGCCATCGATGGTCACCAGCGGCAACGCACGCAAATCGAGACGACGGGTGATCTCACTGGCCTGCACATCCAGCGGCACCGCGACGGCCTGCGCAAGGACTTCCGGCGAAAATTCGTGCGGGATTTCGTGGCCATGAATGGCCGCTTCAACTGCCAGCGATGCGGTCAACTTGTCGCCCAGCACCGCCAGCACCTTGCCGATCGGCGGGCGATGCTGGTCCTGCGCCTGGGTGATCTCGACCACCACCAATTGCCCGTGCTTCGCGTCGTTGCGTGCGTCCTGCGGGATCATCACGTTGCGCTGGATGCGCTTGTCATCAGGCACCACATACGCGATGCCGACCTCTTCGGTATAGCGGCCCAGCAGGCGATTCAAACGACGTTCCAGCACCTCGACGATCGCGCCTTCCTTGCGGCCGCTGCGATCCACACCGGTGACGCTGGCAAGCACGCGGTCGCCATGGGTGACCTTGCGCATCTCGTACGGCGACAGGAACAGGTCGTCGCCAGCACCCGAGTCGGGACGCAGGAAACCGAATCCGTTCGGATTGGCGATCACCGTGCCCGGTACCAGGTCCGCACGCGCTGCCGGCACGAAACCGCCCCGCCGATTCTGCAGCAACTGGCCATCACGCAGCATCGCCTGCAGGCGCTTTTCCAGCGCCTCGAAGCGATCCGGCTCGGTCAATGCGAGCTTCTGCGCCAGCGCATCGGCATCCATCGGCCCATCGTGGGCGGCCACCACCTGCAGGATCATCTCCCGGCTGGCAATGGGTTTCTCGTAGCGCTGCGCTTCGCGCGACGCATGCGGGTCGTGCCCATCGCGATGCGATTCCGCATGCGCACGCACCGGCGGCGACGCACGCATCGCACGCGCCAGGCCGGGATCGGGCAACCAGCCGGGGCGCTTGGGCCCATCACTCTTTACGCCCGGCCGCTTGCCGTGCCTCGCAGGTTGCAGCCCATGGCTGCCTCCCGTGGCTTTGGAGGCAGGGCCACTGGCCTTGCCAGGTTTGTTTGCGGAGGACTTGCTGCGCTTGCTGGGTGGTTTGCTCATGGATCGATTTTACATGGCACAAGTCGACGGCGTATGCAGGGGGCGTTGACAGGATGGCCGTGCGCACGCAAAATGCGCGGCTTCAACCGGCCCGGATGGCGGAATTGGTAGACGCACTAGCTTCAGGTGCTAGCGGGGGCAACCTCGTGGAGGTTCGAGTCCTCTTCCGGGCACCAGGTTGAAACAAGCAACCCTCGCGCAAGCGGGGGTTTTTTGTTTCTTGCGCCGGCTAGCATAAACATCCGGCGAAGGGCATCGTTGATCGAAGCGCCATCACATAATCCAGACCGAAGACCATGAATGCTGCATCCGGACTGAGCCGGATGGCGTAAGCGTCTGACTCATCTTTAACCGGGCATGCCTTGCGCCGGATTCAAAGGGCGGGATTGCGCTTCAGACGTCAAATCGCAGCAGTGAACCGGCAGCGGGCCCGGGTCCATGGAAGTGCGCAATGAATGCGCGCAGCGGTTGTCGCACATCGATCCGTCGGTTTGCCGAAACACGGGCGATGTGCTTGCTGGCCCTGCTGGTGGCACTGTTCCTGCCTCTTCACGGCATCACGAACGCGTTCGGGTCCATTCAGTCGCCGGCCCATTACCACCGGATGCTGCCGCAACAGATGGCGATACCGCGGCTTTATGTGCCGCAGCTGGCGAGTCAAGTGTTAGCCATACTTGACAGCGAAACGTCGGCCACGAGACGTGACGGCCTCTCGGCTGCAAGCCACGGTCATGCATTGGATCAGGCAGGCGTGGTTTACATGGAAGGCGACCCGGATCCTGCTGATCATGGCGCGACAGGCAAGCACGCACAGACCGCGGGCGACGCCATCTTGCCGATTTGGATGATGTTCTTGCTTGCAGTGCAGGAAGGTGCGCGACCGCCGGAACCGGCCCTCGCATTTTGTTCGCATCAGGCCACGCCATTGCTGCGGCCGCCGTGCGCATTGGGCCGTTTCATCGCCTGACAGGCTGATTCAACGAGCGCATGTCAATTGCGCTGACGCCTGATACGCAGATTTGCCTACGCCGTGGAATGCTGATTGATCACGTCCCGTGTGATCAATCGGGAACCGCGTGTCCAGGCACTCCCGATTCGAACCAGTCACCGCATCAGCGTGGACGCCAAGGGCGTTCGCGCAGGAGTACTTCCATGCCCACCCCTTATCCGACCCAAAAAAAAGCGCGCGCCGATATGCACCGCAGCCCCCGTGTCCACCTGCTTGCCACCGCATTGACGATGACGATGGTGCCGTTGCTGGCAAGCGCGCAGTCAACACCACCAGCTGGCGCTGATGCACACGCCCGCGACGCTACACCCGCAACCAAGTCCAAAGACGCTGCCGTGACCCTGGACGGTGTGACCGTGGTCGGCCGCCGGCAAAACCTGGTCGGTGAAGCGATCTCCGCGTCCGAGGGCATCGTGGGCCGCAGCGACATCGCCGACCGCCCGCTGCTGCGCACCGGCGACCTGCTCGAATTCGTCCCCGGCGTGGTCGCTACCCAGCATTCGGGCAGCGGCAAAGCCAACCAGTATTTCCTGCGCGGCTTCAACCTTGACCACGGCACGGACTTCTCTACATCGGTCGACGGCATGCCGGTCAACATGCGTACCCACGGCCACGGCCAAGGCTGGACAGACCTCAACTTCCTGATCCCCGAAACGGTCGAGACGCTGACGTACCGCAAGGGCACCTACTACGCCGATGTGGGCGATTTTTCGTCGACCGGCTCGGCTAAATTCCACATTGCAGACAGTGTGCCCGATGGCGAACTTGGCCTCACGGTCGGGCACTTCAACTACAGGCGAGGCGTGCTGGTCGACTCGCTCAAGGTAGGCGGAGGTGACCTGCTGCTGGGCGCGGAACTGGAAACCTACGACGGGCCGTGGAGTGACATCAGCGAGGACGTCCGCAAGCGCAGCGGCCTGCTGCGCTTCAGCAAGCAAGTCGGCACTGGTCGCGCCCATGTGATGGTGATGGGTTACAAGAACAAATGGAACTCGGCCGATCAGATCCCACAGCGCGCAGTCGAACGGGGCCTGATTTCAGAGTTCGGTTCGCTTGATACCACCGTCGGCGCCGAGTCCTCGCGCTACAGCATTTCCGCTGGCTGGGCAGGCAGCGCGTTCGGGGGCGACTTCAGCGCCGACGTGTACGCCATAGACTCTTACCTCGACATCTTTTCCAACTTCACCTATTTCCTCGATAACCCGGTCGACGGGGACCAGTTCGAACAGGTCGATGACCGCCAGTTGTACGGTTTCAACCTGTCGCAGCAATGGGATGTGGGGCGCAGCCGTTGGCGGGTGGGCGCGGAGGGCCGGTTTGATGATATCGGCGAGGTCGGCCTGTTCCGCACCAGCGGACGGCGCCGGCTGAGCACGGTACGCGACGACGTGGTCAAGGAAGCGAGTATCGGCGTGTTCGTCGCCAACGAGTTCCGCTTCAACGACCAGTGGCGCAGCTACGTCGGCGTGCGCCGCGACGAGTACGACTTTGATGTCCAAAGTTCACTGGCCGCCAACTCGGGCCACGCTCGCGCCGGCAGGACGTCGTACAAGGCCAGTCTTGCGTACAAGCCCGGCGACGCGTTGGAGTTGTACGCCAGCGCAGGCACTGGCTTCCACTCCAACGACGCGCGCGGTACCACCATCAGCATTGACCCGAGTACCGGCGACCCAGCCAATCCGGTCGATCCGCTGGTTGGCTCGAAGGGTGCGGAAATCGGCTCCCGGCTGTACTTCAGCAACCGGTTGCAGGCGACCTTGGCGGTGTGGAGCCTGAAGCTGGATTCGGAGCTGCTGTTCGTAGGCGACGCCGGCACGACCGAGGCCAGCCGGCCAAGCAAGCGGCAGGGCGTCGAGGCAGGTGTGTACTGGTTCGGTAGCGATACCTACACCGCAAACGTCGAGACGTCTTATTCGCGTTCCCGGTTCAGCGACAATGATCCGCTCGGACAACAGATCCCTGGTTCAATCCCGCTGGTGGTCAGCGCCGGAATCAATGGCAAGTACGCGCAAGGATGGATGGCAAGTGCGCAGCTGAAATATTTTGGCAAATACCCGTTGATCGAGGATGACAGCGTGGAATCAGACGGCTCGACGATCGTCAACCTGCGTGTCGGCCGTGAGTGGGCGCGTTATGGCCTGTACTTGGACGTGCTCAACGCGCTCAACAGCCAGGACCACGACGTCGATTATTACTACGCATCGCGCCTGCAGGGCGAACCGGCTGCGGGCGTGGACGACATCCACTTCCATGTGTTTCCGTCACGCAGCCTGCGCTTGAGCATGCGCTACCGGTTCTGATCCAGGCCAGCTTCGACAGACGTCCCTCGACACCACCCCGCGCAGTGCGGGGTGGTTGTCCTCGCTTGTTTTCGGCTCGACGAACGGTCTGGTCAATTGCGGATCGACGATCTTCAGAACCGACCATGTAGTCACGTCACTGCGGGGAATAGCTACTTGTTACACGTATCCATCGACAAATGGCGACTGCGAGCAGCAGACCTGTGGCGACATCGAGCAGATGGTGCTGGTGGACCAGCACGGTCGAGGCCATGATCGCCACCAGCCAGAACCCCCATGCTGCGCGCGGCAGATGTCCGCGTGCAGCCGCCCGCAAGCCGACCACGCACAGCGACGCATACGTGACGTGGAGCGACGGCACCAGGTTGTGCGGGGCGTCCATCTGGAACAATCCATCGAAAATCATTCGATAGAAGCCATCCCTCGGAACCACCCGCTCGAAGCCGAGCCGTGCGGGTAGCAGCAGGAAGATGGCGCAGCCAGAAACCGTCGCGACCAGCATGCGTTTGCCAAGTAGTGGTATGTCCGATGCACGCATGAAGAGTGGCGGCAATAGGAGCAGCAGGTTGATCGAGAGATATGCCAGGATCCAGACAGGCACTAAGGGGATAGCGAGTTCGCTGTCGAAATAGAGGCCAAACGTGGACGAGCGAAGGCCGGTCAGCCAGTTGACCAGCGGGTAGAGCACCCCGAAAACGACCAGGTTGATCCAGGCCCAGCGGCCATACGTGCGCCAGCGCAGAGAGACGTTGTCGACCGTCATGCTCACGTCGCCAGTCCCTTCGGGACCCGACCCAGCATTGCCTCAAGTTCGCGGAGCGTTGGCCTTGCGAGGAAATCTCCCAAACCGCCATTGAACACCGCATCGTCGCGTTGCAGGCCATGCAACCTGGCCGCCTCGTCGAGCAGTGTGACGATCTGCAGCGAGTCCATGCCCAGTTCGATCAGGGATGTGTCCGCAGATGCGTCATCGAGTTCGCCTCCGGCGATCGACCGCGCGATCTCCAACAGTCCACCCAGCGTGCCATGCGCATCCACACCCATGAACGGATCCAAGTTCGCGTCACCCGCTGCCGAACGAATCTGCATGGTGCTGCGCAGACTGTTTGCTATCAGATCAAGAACGCCCACCGGCATCTGCATGGCAGGGGTCGCTTGCAAATGGACGGGGTCCAGCGGTGGGGCGGGCATGGGAGCGGTGTCGCGCGCGATGACGGCACGCGCCTTGGACGCTTTTATGTGGAACCACTCACCGGTCGCGTCGTCCCGCGGCGGCATTCGCTCGCAGATTGACTCGAGGAAGGCGAGC
>JBKJOY010000191.1:0-16017 GCA_046595415.1 Thermomonas sp. | reverse complement strand
CGCAAGGAAGCGCCCAGCCGCGGCAACCTGCCACCCGAATGACCGGCACGGCAAACAGCGTGTCGACCGCCGCGTATCGCATCGTTGAGGATGCACGGCTGGATGCGCGCAACACCTTTGGCGTCATCGCGACTGCGCCGATGCTGGTCGAGGTCACTGACAGCGCCGCCCTGCCCGAACTGTTCGATTACGCAATGCTGCGCGATGGACCGGTACTGGTGCTGGGTGGTGGCAGCAACCTGCTGTTCGCGGGAAACCCCGATGGCGCAGTGTTGGCCCTGACTGCGCAGCGCATCGGGATCATTGAGGATGATGGCGGCACCGCCATCGTGCGCGCCGACGCTGGCGTGGGTTGGCACGACTTGGTGCTGTGGACGCTTGGGCATGGCTTGTTCGGGCTGGAGAACCTCGCCCTGATTCCCGGCACGGTCGGTGCAGCTCCGATCCAGAATATCGGCGCCTATGGCGTGGAAGTGCGGGATTGCATCCACGGCGTCGAAGCATTCGACCGACACGATGGCCGCATGCTGCGGCTCGGCAACGAAGCTTGTGCATTCGCCTATCGCGACAGTCTGTTCAAGCGAGATCCCGACCATTACGTGGTGACCGCAGTGGAGTTCGCGTTGTCGCGCACGCCCGCGCTCAAACTGGAGTACGCCGGTATCGGCGACGAACTGCAGGCTATGGGCATCACTGCGCCGCGTCCATCGCAGGTCGCCGAAGCCGTGATCCGCATCCGTCAACGCAAGCTGCCGGACCCGAACGTGTTGGGCAACGCCGGTAGCTTCTTCAAGAACCCGATCGTGGACGCAGGCATCGCAGAAGCATTGCTGGCCGAACATGCAACGATCCCCGTGTTTCGAGGCGCTGATGCCGGGACGCGCAAGCTCTCCGCTGCGTGGCTGATCGATCAATGCGGCTGGAAGGGACATCGCGATCAGGATGTCGATGGCGATGCCGGTATCGCTGCATCGCACGCATTGGTGCTGGTCAATCACGGCCATGCCAGTGGCGCGCAGTTGCTCGGCCTCGCCCGGCGCATCGCAGCCTCCGTGCAGGCGCGCTTCGGCGTGGCGATCGAACCGGAACCGCGCATCATCGGCGCTACCTGGTGAACACGCATGCGTGAGCAGCGGTTGGCGAGCAAGACCCGATGAGTGCCTCCAGCACTTCGCCACACCTGCGTGCCGCGTTCCTGATGCTGGCCAGCACGGTCAGCTTCGGATTGATGGCGGTGTGCATCCGCCTCTCAAGTGCCACGGAACCCGTGTTCGAAATCGCGTTCTTCCGCAATTTATTTGGCTTGCTGGCGTTACTTCCCGTGCTGCTGTGGCCTGCACTGCGCAGCGGACGCCCCGGTGCCGCGCTACGCAAAACGCTGCAGACCAAGCAACTGCCACGCTACCTCGTGCGCTGCCTGATCGGCGTGGTCAGCATGTACTTCGGCTTCTGGTCGATCGCCAACCTGCCCCTGTCCCAGGCCATCGCGCTGGCGTATTCCTCGCCGATTTTCGTCACGATTGCCGCGGTACTGATGCTCGGCGAAAAGGTCCGCTTGCGCCGCTGGATGGCGGTCTTGGCGGGCTTCATCGGCGTGATCGTGATCGTGCGTCCGTGGTCACACGCCTTCACCATGGGCAGTCTGGTTGCGGTCTCGGCGGCCGTCATCACGGCGGTGGTGGCCATCCAGATCAAGCAGCTCTCACGCGAGGATGGTGCGGATACGATTGTGTTGTGGACGTACCTGTTCTGGGTACCGCTGTCGCTGTTGCCCGCGCTATTTGTGTGGCATCCACCGCAAGGCGCCACCTGGGTGTGGCTCGGGTTATCGGGCGTGCTCGGCACGGCTGGCCAATTGCTATGGACGCGCGCGCTGAAGATCGGCGAAGTCTCTGCATTGACCCCCATTAGTTTTGTGCAATTGGTGATCGTGACGATTGCAGGCTGGCTGTGGTTTGGCGAATCACTGGACCGCTGGACCGGGATCGGTGCCGCGATCATCTTCAGTGCCACGGCCTACATCGCCCATCGCGAAGCCGTGCTGGCCCGCAGGGCTGCGTCGCAGGCACCCAGTGAAGCTGCCGTGCCGGGCGAGTAGTTGCTCACTTTCCTGCAGTGCGCGCGGCCAATGCTTCCGCGCATCCGGTCCTGCGGATGTGTTCGGCTTTTACACATGGTTCTTCGGACGACATGTCCAGTTTGGAGTCAGACATCGCAGTGACTTCACACGACGGATCATCGTGCTGAGCCTGTGGCATGCACACCCCTGTTCCACTGGCTTCCGGCGAACCCCAGCATTGGCGCTGCGTGTTCGCTACACTCGCTTCGACTGCCGCCTGCCCAGTCGACAGAAAAGAAATGGATACGGACGACCAACCCCACGAGACCACCCAACGCACGCTATTGACGCCTGGACCGTCGCAGCCGGCACCGCGTGCAGCGTGTGTCGTGGTGATCCATGGCGAAGGCCTCGGGCGCCGCAGCGACATCGGCGACGCGCCCATCCTGGTGGGACGGTCGCAGGCAGCAGACCTCCTCATCGTCCACCCGAGCGTCTCCCGCGAGCACTGTCGGATCTGGCAAGAGAACGCCACTTATCGCATTCGCGACCTTGGCGCGACCAATGCGACACGTGTCAACGAAAAGCGTATCGAGCAAGACACGCCGTTGGTCGATGGCGACCAGGTGACCGTGGGTGAAAGCATCCTGAAGTTCATCAGCCAGGACAGCGTGGAAGCGCGCTACCACGAGGAGATTTATCAACTCGCCACCCATGATGCGTTGACCAACCTGTACAACCGGCGCCACTTCATCGAGCTGGCGGACAACGAGATCGCACGGGCCATGCTGCACGCGCGACCATTGTCGCTATGCATCATCGATGTGGACCTGTTCAAACCCGTCAACGACCGCTACGGCCACATTTCCGGTGATGAAGTGTTGGGCCAGATCGCCGCGTTGCTGCGGAAGCAGGCCCGCAATGGTGATATCGCCGCGCGCATTGGTGGAGAGGAATTCGCGCTGCTGCTTCCAGATTGCCATGCACAGGCAGCGCATGGGTTCGCTGAACGCCTGCGAGAACGCATCGCGGCCACCGTGTTCACGCCGGGCGGAGAAGCGCAGCACATCACGGTCAGCATTGGCATCGCTGAGCTTACGCTGGAACGCAATGCGCGCCCCAAACTGATGGCTGCCGCCGATGTGGCGCTCTACCGGGCCAAGGATCTAGGCCGCAACCAGGTGTGCATCGAACTGTAGGAACTGATCCGGAAAACTCAAGCCTCGCGCCATGGCCGCTGGCCACGCGGGAACACCAGCAGGTACATCGCGACGCACCACGTCAGGGCCGCACTCCAGCCCGCCAGGATATCGGACGGGTAATGCACCCCCAGATAGATTCGCGAAATCCCAACCAGTGCGACGAACACCGACATCGCTGTCAGTAATGGCCAACGCCAGCGCGTATGCCAGGCCAGTAGCACCACCACGCAAGCCAGGGTCATCGACCCCATCGCATGCCCGCTTGGGAAGCTGAAACTCGTTTCCGGTGCAATCGATTCCCACAACGAAGGGCGCTGGCGCGCAAACAATTGTTTGGCGCCGAGGTTCAGCAAGGCAGAACCTATGATCGCGACGCCTGCGAACAGGCCTTCCCGCAACTTCCTTCGCAAGGCCAGCACCAGCACGATCACTGTGTCCACCGGAATGACGCCATACAGGTAGCCAAGCCCCGACACCTGCACGAAGAATGCATTCGAGTTGTCAGCAGCCAACCCATGCACGAATTGAAGCAGCGGTGCATCGAAGAAGAACACCTCACCAGCGTGCAGGTCTTCGGCGAGCTCACCAAACCCCCACAGCGGCAACAGCACGCCGATGAAGACCCCAAGGATGCGCGCCCAGCGTTGGCGAACGACCTCCATTCCGAAGCGGGCGTCCTCCCGCACTGCGCGAGCCGCCGCCTGTGGACGGGACCCGGGGTCATGATTCGGCATCGAGGTGCGCTCGTTTGAAGTTTGCCGGAGCGTACGCGCCGGGATCTGACGAAATCGCGAAGACGGGAATGGCGAAGACCAGGGGACTATACGTAGTCCTCGATCCTTACCTGATCGACTTGCTCGGCCAGCATGAAACGTCGGGCGTAGTCCAGATAGACGCCACTGTGCAGGAACAGCGCGAACAGCTCCGCATCGATGTGCTGGTCCTGGCGCATCTTCGCCATGATCGACAGCGCCTCCGACAGCGTCTTGCCGGGCTTGTACGGGCGGTCCGCGGCAGTCAACGCCTCGAAGATGTCGGCAATCGCCATCATCCGTGCCAACGGACTCAGCTGGTCACGGGACAAGCTCTTCGGATAGCCGGTACCGTCCATTTTTTCGTGGTGGCCGCCTGCGATCTCGGGCACCGCGCGCAGATGGCGCGGGAACGGCAATTCGTTGAGCATGATGATGGTCTGCACCATGTGCTCGTTGATCTTGTAGCGCTCTTCCGCGGTCAGGGTGCCGCGGCTGATCGACAGGTTGTGCAGCTCGCCGCGGTTGTACAGCAGCTCCGGGACGTCCACCCGGAAACCCCAGCGATTGTCAGCCGGCATCGTTTCCGACGCCGGTCGCGCGATGCAATGCTCGGGCTTGTCCGCAAGCAAGGACTCTTCGACCGGCAGCACATCTACGCTCACCGGCTTTCGCGCACGTTCGTCACGGGAGAGGCCCAAGCGGTCATCCAGCGTCCGCAGCCAACGCCTTGCACCGATCTGGCGCAGGCGTGCCTGCTTGTCAGACGACAGGAATTCACCACCGATGTTGCAATGGGCGACGAACCCGAATTCCTCGTCCAATGCCGCCAGCAATGCATCGCGTTGTTGCAGCAACGCAGGCTCCTCGCCGCCCTGCGCCACGCCGCGCCAATAGTCGACCTCGGCATCGCGCTTGAGCACTTCGAAGCGTGTGCGGATTTCATGGATGCGGTCGTTCACTGTTTCCAGCTTGGTCGCTTTGTCCACCACGTATTCCGGCGTGGTGACCTTGCCGCAATCATGCAGCCACGCCGCGATGTGGAGTGCTTCCCATTGCTCCGGGTCGAGGTCGAAGTCGGCATACGGCCCGTCCTGCGCGGCGCAGGCCGCACGCGCAAGCATGAAGGTGATCTCCGGGACGCGTTCGCAATGCCCGCCGGTATAGGGGCTTTGCGCATCAATCGCGCCGGCCAGCATGCGGATGGTGGCTTGGGTCAGCGCCTTTTCGCCGCGCAGCAGCTCCTGGGTCTCGAGCGCAGTGGCCGCGCTGGCCACCAACGCTGCGATAAAACTGATGCTGGCCTCGTCTATCCCACCATCCTTGAACAGCAACAGCATCCCCAGCAACTGCGCTCGGCGGTCACGCAGCGGCAGCGCGACTGTCGAAAATGATGCGAGTGCGGGATCCAGTCCGATCGCCTGCAACTCCCCCGCGTCGAGGCGGCCACTGGCCGGTTCCATCGTGAAGCGTGCTTGCGCCATCAACTCCGGCAATGTGTCCTGCAGCAGCCTTGGCAGGTCCTGCACGGCCTCGGCCATGCCGCCCGTGGTGTCCACGGCGGTGGCTCTCAGTGCGTCGGTGTTGGCATCGACGAGATACAGCACACCACCGCGTGCACCGGCGATGTCGACCAGCTTGTCCAGCAACCACGGCTGCATGGCCTCCAGATCGGTTTCGGTGGCCAGCCGTTGGTTGATTCGCAGGAATCGCCGGACCGCATCCCGCATCAGGTCAAAGGCGCCACCCAACTGGTCGATCTCGCGCACCTTCGAATGAATCACCGGATGGTTGCTGAAATCGAATCGGCGCACGGCCTCGGCTTCGCGCGCCAGCAGCACCAGAGAACTCGATAATCGCCGCGACGCCAGCAGGGCGACGATCGCCACCGCGACCGCCAGCAACGCGAATTCCCACAACCCAGGGATCGCATCACCTAGCCAGCGCAGCACCAGACCGGTCGCGACCACCAAGCCGACCGACAGCATCGTGATGTGCAGGTAAAGCGGGAAACTCGTGCGTTTTCCGTCCATGGCGCCCCCGGCGCAGCCAAACCCGAGTCTAGCGCGCCTCATCGGGCAACGACCCGATCGGAGCGATCAGTCGTGTCGTGCGGCAGCGCTGTAGCGACGATCCACGTAGCCATCGATCAACGCGACGAATTCCTGCGCGATATTGGCCCCGCGCAAGGTCACGGTCTTTTCGCCATCCACGAACACCGGCGCCGAGGGCGCTTCACCCGTGCCGGGTAACGAGATGCCGATATTGGCGTGGCGCGACTCGCCGGGTCCATTGACGATGCAACCCATCACCGCGAGCGTCATGTTCTCCGCACCGGGATGGCTGATCTTCCATTCCGGCATGCGCGCACGCACGTGTTCCTGCACGACCTGCGCCAGTTCCTGGAAAAATTCCGACGTGGTCCGTCCGCAACCCGGGCACGCAGTGACCATCGGCGTGAATGCACGCAAGCCCATGGTTTGCAGCAACTCCTGGGCCACGATCACTTCCTGCGTACGCGCCCCACCGGGCTCCGGCGTGAGTGAAATGCGGATGGTGTCGCCGATGCCTTCCTGCAGCAGCACGCCGAGCGCGGCGCTGGACGCGACGATGCCCTTGCTGCCGATGCCGGCTTCGGTCAACCCG
The DNA here is from genome assembly GCA_046595415.1 of Thermomonas sp. Lineage (GTDB taxonomy): Bacteria > Pseudomonadota > Gammaproteobacteria > Xanthomonadales > Xanthomonadaceae > Thermomonas. The sequence goes on along the minus strand of JBKJOY010000191.1, from coordinate 9,358 downwards.
AGGTGCAACGCGAAGTCGCTGCGGACCGCGAGGTCACGGTAAACCGCGATCAATTCCTGCACGCCACTGACCTTGGCGCTGAGAATGATGCGCTCGGCCGGGAGGCCCAGTTCGACCGCACGCTGCGCCGAATCCAGCGCGGAGCGGATCAGGGCCTCGCGCAACACCCGTCCGGCGTCCCACGGATCGGCGCGCAGCGCATTTTCATCCATCAGTTGCGTCGCCAATGACTGGTCCAGCGATCCCCAGTTGGCGCCGATGCGTACCGGCTTGTTGTACTCCAGCGCGAACTCGATCATTTGCGCGAACTGGGTGTCGCGCTTCTTGCCGAAGCCGACATTGCCGGGATTGATCCGGTACTTCGCCAGCGCCTGCGCGCACGCCGGCTCATTGGCCAGCAGCGTGTGCCCGTTGTAGTGGAAGTCGCCGATGATCGGCACCCGGATCCCCATCATGTCGAGCTTCTCGACGATGCGCGGCACCGCGGCGGCGGATTCTGCATTGTTGACCGTGACCCGCACCAGCTCCGAACCCGCGCGCCACAGTTCGGCAACCTGCTTCACCGACGTGGCGATGTTCGCGGTGTCGGTATTGGTCATCGACTGCACCACCACCGGCGCATCGCCACCGACCTTGACGCCGCCAATGACGACCTGGCGGGTGTCTCGACGCAGCTGGGGACCGAAGCGGTCTGCGCGGCAGGGGGGCATTTCGTTTTGCGAGGGATCCATGGCGCCAGTTTACCGGTGATGGCAAGGCCGGGGTGTGGCTCGCGGAGCGGCATTTCGAGCCACCTCCAGGCACCCACCGGCGGGCACTGTCACCCGCGGATTGCCCGAGCCTTTACGATGTCCGCATGGACGAGCACATCCTCACCCCCAGCCAGCTGAACACGCTGGCCCGTGACCTGCTGGAAGGCGCATTTCCGCTGGTGCTGGTCGAGGGCGAGATCGGCAATCTGTCGCGGCCCGGTTCGGGGCATCTGTATTTCACCCTCAAGGACGCGCGCGCGCAGGTGCGCTGCGCGCTCTTCAAGCCCAAGAGCCAGTGGCTGAAGTTCGTCCCGCGCGAGGGACTGCGGGTGTTGGCGCGTGGCCGGCTGACCTTGTACGAAGCGCGCGGCGACTACCAACTCGTACTGGATTCGATGGAGGAAGCCGGCGAAGGCGCGTTGCGCCGGGCCCTGGATGAATTGAAGGCGCGCCTGCAGGCTGAAGGGCTGTTCGATGTAGCACGCAAGCGCGCCTTGCCCGCGTGGCCGCGGCGGTTGGCGGTGCTGACCTCGCCCAGTGGTGCGGTGATCCGCGACATCGTCAGTGTGTTGCGCCGGCGGTTTCCGCTGGTCGAGCTCGACCTGCTACCGATCCCGGTGCAGGGCGATACAGCGGCCGCGCAGATCCGCACGATGCTGCGACGTGCCATCGACTGCGGGCGTTACGACGTCATCCTGCTGGCCCGTGGCGGTGGTTCGCTGGAAGACCTGTGGGCGTTCAATGACGAGGCCTTGGCGCGCACCATTGCCGCCAGCCCGGTGCCAATCGTCAGCGCGATTGGTCACGAAACCGATTTCTCACTCAGCGACTTCGCTGCTGACCTGCGTGCGCCCACACCTTCGGCCGCAGCAGAAATGTTGGTGCCGGACCGCGCTGCATTATCGGCGCGGCTGGATGCACTACAGCGGCGCTTGGCCAACTTGCAGCAGCATGCACTGCGCGAACGCAGCCAGCGCGCGGATCGCGCGTTCCTGCGCCTGCAGGTGCTGCGTCCACAAGCGCGACTCTCAGCACTGGCCCAGCGCGCGCAACAGGCGCATGCACGCCTGGCCAATGCGATGCAGCGAAGGCTTGAGCGCGACCGCGCCAGCCTGCGGCATGCCGATAGCGTCCTGCGTGCCAGTCATCCACGCCGTCGCATCGTACGGTTGCGTGAGCGGCTCGAATCGTTCCAGGGTCGTCCGCAGGTACTGATGGCGCGCCAACTTCAACATGACGCCTTGCGCCTGCGCAGTCTGGCACGCTCACTGCATGCAATCAGCCCGTTGGCCACGGTCGCGCGAGGCTACGCCATTCTCTCGACGGCGGACGGCCACATCGTGCGGCGCGTCGCCGACGTCCAACCCGGTCAGCGCGTGGATGCGAGGTTGGCCGATGGCATGTTGCAGTTGAAGGTCGAACCTGTCGCAGATTGATCTGCAACCCTGGCGACAACGGTCAATGATCTACGGTCAACCCCATCAGACTGCCGTCCATCGCAGACATTCGGTGCCTTTCGACGCCACGACGTCAACCCCGGGTGCCAGTGCAAGCTGCCGCGCCGCGGGTAGTTCAGCCGCGTCCTCCATCGCGAACTCGGGTCCGATCACGCAGCCCACCCAGCCGTCGCGGCCCGAGGCCTTCGCCGCGTACAGGCACTGATCAGCGAGCTCTGTGGCAATTTCCCAGCCAAGCCTGTGCGGCTGCGTCGGGAGCACGGGGAACGCCGCGAAACCCAGCGAACAGGTCTTGTGCAGAAAGGTCCCGTCGGCAAGCTGGAATGCGTGGGAGCGAATGGCTTCGCACAGCGCCTCCGCCATGCCACGCGCTTTCGCACGGTCCGAATTGCGCGCGAGGATCAGGAACTCTTCTCCACCCCAGCGCACGACCACGTCGGAATCGCGCATTCTCGAACGCAAGACTGCACCCAGTTGCCGCAGCACCTCGTCGCCGGCAGCGTGGCCATGGGTATCGTTGACCGCCTTGAAATGATCAAGGTCGACCATGAACAGGCACAAGTCGATGTTGGACTTCGGCGGCACGCCCGGATCCCGATCGGTCGCACTGTGCTGGCGGCATACGCGCGCCTGCTCCTCTGGCATGAAGATCGACAGATAGCGCCGGTTCTTGAGGCCGGTCAGCGGGTCGACCATGCTGGCTTCCTCGAGCGCGACGTTGGCCGCCAGCAAATCCTGGGTGCGGCTTGCAACCAGTGCTTCCAATGCTGCGTTCTGGCCATGCAGCCGCGCCACCCGCCAGCGCAGGATGCTCCACCCCAGCACGGCGATGGCAACGCCCACCAAGGACAGGAACCACCACGTCAACCACCACGGCGGCAGGATGGTAACGATGCGCGTCACTGCCGGCCCGTACGCGCCTTCACCATAGCGGGCACGTGCTTGGAACTGGTAGCGCCCCGGTAACAAGCCTGTATAGCGTGCCTCGCTGATTCCCGTGTTGCGCCACGTATCCTCGAAACCCAGCATCCTGACCTGCCGATGTACCTGCGCGGGATCGCGGAAACTCAACACTGCGAAATGAAACGTGAGCGCGCGCGCCTGCCACGGCACGTCTGCCTCGGCACCGGCGAGCAGGCGATTGCGACCATCGCGTACTGAACTGATGTTGGTGGCGGGAGGATCCGGCAAACCCTGATCCTGCGCCGCGTGGTAATGGGCCAGTCCGTTGGCCATGCCGAACCACATGTCCCCTGAAGGCTCCGCCCAGACGGCATTCGCGGCCGCATCGTCGCCCGGAAGGCCTTCAGCACGCGCAAAGCGTTCCACCCCTTCCCGTCGCCAGCGCTTGATGCCCAACGCGGTCCCCAGCCACAAGCCGCGTCGGTCCCAACCCGCCGAATACACCGTATCGGCGACCAAGGCGTCAGGATCCACCACGTGTCGAAGCCGCGGCGTGCCGGCTCCGTTCAAGGTAATGCGGGTCAGGCCGTCCACGTTCCAGTAGCTGATCCATGCGCTGCCATCAGCTACCGGCGTGACCGTTTCGATTTCCGTCTCCAGCAGGCCATCGGCCTTCCCCAGCCGCCGCCACCGCGTGCCATCGCCCACGGCCAGGCCCCGCATGCCTGCCGCCCACAACCTCCCATCGCTGGCGCGCGCTATCTGGTTGACCTGTTCGGTCGCGTTACCGCCTGGCAGCGCAACTTGCTCGCTACGAAAGCCGACTGGCATTCGCGTAAGCCTGTGCAACCCATGTGCAAGGGTGGCCACATACAAGCCGTGGTTCGCGTCGGGCAGCAGGCTGTTGACGGTGCTCGCCCCCTTGGCGCTGGAAAGCGGAACTTCGACGAAGCCGGCGGCCCCGCCAGGACGCAGCAGCAGTCGGTTGCCCTGACCAACCCCGCTGTTGCCTCCGATCCAGAAGTCGCCCGAAACTGTGTCCTGCGCAAATGCGTAGAACGATCGCTCCACGGTTCCGGGTAGCACCCGCCAGCCGGATGCGTCAGCGTGTGCGACGCCCCGATTGGTGGCGACCCAGAGAGTGCCAGCTTGATCTCGGGTTACCGCCCACACCGTGTCCGACGGCAATCCCTGACGGCGCGTGCTTGAGCTCCAGGCCAAACGCCCGCGGACTTTCTGCACGCCCTCGCTCCCGATCCACAAGTTGCCCTCTCGGTCACGCAGCAAGGTGGTCGCCCATTCGTTCGGCAAGCCACTGCGGGTGCTGATCACGCCGTGGGCATCGCCATCGAAAAACACCACACCCTTGTTCGTCGGCGCCCACACGCGACCAAACGCATCAAGTTGCAACTCGCCCTTTTGCACCGCAGCCCCGGGCAACAATGCGCTGAGGTCCTGCAGCGGTGCATCGAAAGAGTCGAGCCGCGCCAGCATCCGCCGCCCACGGATCCATAGCCTGCCGCGCCTGTCGCGGATCAGGGCCTGTGGCGTTTCGGCATCGACCGGTGGGCCCAGCGCGCGCGAGCTCAGCTTGGTTCCCGTTCGCCTGAACAAGCGCCCACGTACTGCGAACAGCTGCAGCTTCCCGTCCGCCGACAACCAACCCGCTCCAGCCACTGCAGGTACTCCGGGCATTGGCTTGAATCCATCCGCATCACCCAGCATAGGGCCCTTGCTGGTCGTGACCAGGACCACGCCGCGGGATGCACCCGAAATGCCGAGCACTTCGTGATCCGCCAGCCTGGCCGGGGAAACCAGACCATTGGCTGCGCGAAACACAAGGCCCTTGTTGGTCGCGACCCATAGCCCACCGTCGACCGGCGCATATAACCCGGTGATCCCATCGCCAGGCAGTCCCGCATCAGTTCCTATGCGCAGGAAGCTGACGCCGTCGTACCGGAACAGGCCATCCTCGCTTCCGACATAAACGAATCCGTTGCGGTCCTGGGCAAGCGAGGTCACGGATTGGTTGCTCAACCCCTGATCGGGGCCATAGCTGCTGAAGGCATAGCTTTCGACGGGATCTGCCGCCAGCACGATGGCACTGCATGCCAACAGCAGGATTGTCAAAAGTAAGCCTGCAGCTTTTGCACGACTGCGGACGCGTGCGTCAGTCATTCGGCGAGTGTTTCGGGCCGACCAAACAGGAATCCTTGCGCGTAGACACAACCCAATTTGCGCAGGCGCTCACGCTGGGCCATGGTCTCAACGCCTTCGGCAATGATCTCGATGCCCAGGCTGCCGGCAAGTGCAACGATCGCGCGGATCACCGCCACGCTCTCGTTGCGCGCATCGCCATCGAGGTCGGCAACGAAGCTGCGGTCGATCTTGAGCGCGGCAATCGGGAACCGATGCAGATAGGACAGCGCCGAAAAGCCGGTGCCAAAATCGTCGAGCTGCGCCAACACCCCGCGCTGGCGCAGTTGGTTGAGGGTTTCGCTGATGCGCGGGGCATCATCCAGCAATGCCACTTCGGTGATCTCGATACGCAGGCGCGCCGGATCCACGCCCGCAACGTCCAACAGGCCGAGCAAGCGCTCGGCGAAATCCAGATACCTGAAATGCCGTGGCGACACGTTGATCGCCACATACCCCGGCATGTCATGACGGGCCATGTCGGTGATCACCCGCGCATACATCAACCAGTCCACCTGTTCAATCAGCCCGCTGTCTTCGCCCACGTCGATGAACTCGCAGGGCGCTAGCAGGCCGCGCTTCTCATGGCGCCATCGCAGCAAGGCCTCGCCGCCAACCTGTTCGGCACTGTCCAGTCTCACGATGGGTTGGTAAAACGGCTCGAACGCATCATTGTTGATCGCCCGGCGCAGGTCCGCTTCCAGGTCCAACGTCCTCGTCGCCTCTTCGCGCATGGCCTCGTCGAACAACATCGAGCGATCGCGACCCTCGCCCTTCGCGCGGTACATCGCGGCATCCGCATCGCGCAACATTTCCTCGCCGGTGTGATAACGGGAATGCCACATCGCGATGCCAATGCTGGCGGTGGGGAATAACTCGCGCCCAGCGATCAGGATGGGCGCGCCCAATGCTGCCAATACCCGATGCGCCAGTTCCTCTGCCATCGGCGGCCCGTCCAGGCCAGCCGCCAGGATTGCAAACTCGTCGCCTCCCAGCCGCGATACCACGTCGTTGCCACGCATGCTGCTGGCAATCCGGCGACCGGATTCCACCAGCAGCTCATCGCCGACGGCATGGCCCACGCTGTCATTGACCAGCTTGAACCGGTCCAGGTCGAGGAACAACACCGCGAAACAGGCGTCGTCGTGTTGGCGTGCATGGGCGATGGCTTGGCCGAGCTTTTCCAGCAGCTGCGCGCGGTTGGGCAGGCCGGTCAGTTCGTCATGCAAGGCCTGGTGGGTGAGCTTGCGTTCGGCACGCAAGCGCTCGCTGATCTGCTCCACCAGCTCGGCGTTGGCTTCGGCAAGCTCCCGGGTGCGCTCGCTGACGCGCTGTTCCAGGCCGGCATGCGCCAGCACCAGCCTGTCCTGTGCCTGCTTGCGCGCCAAGCCACTGCCGATATGGAAAGCCACGAACGTGAGCAGCTCCTGGTCACGGACGCTGAACGTGAAATTCGCGGAATAGCTCTGCACTGCGATCACACCGACCACGCTGTCCTCGTTCAGCAACGGCACACCAAGCCAGCAGTGCGCGAGCGCGCCGTGGCTCACCACTTTGCCGCTGGTTTCCAAGTGCAAGATCCTGGCTCGGTCCGCCAGCAATGGCTTGCCCGTGCGCAGCACATACTCGGTCAGGCCACTGGCGACCCGGCGCGGCTTTCGCAGCAAGTCGCGCTCGTCGACGGAATAGGCGAATTCCAGCATCGTCGCGTCCGTGGACAACATCGCGATGTAGAAATTGCGCGCATACAACAGACCACCAACCACCTTGTGGATCTCGGCGTAGAAGCGCTCCAACGTCTCGCTGGTCATCGACAATTCGGCGATGCGGAACAAGGTGCGTTGCAATTCCTGGGAGCGCTGGCGTTCCTTTACTTCGGCCTGCAGGTCTACGTTGGCCTGCTGCAGTTCGCGGGTACGTTCCTCGACGCGCTGCTCGAGCTGTTCACGCGCGTGGTGCCGATCGAGCGCGGTCAGGATGTGTTGGGCCACGTAGGTCAGCAGCGCCCTGTGATCGTCGCTGTACATGCCCGGGCGTTCGTAACTCTGGACCACGATGCCGCCCACGACCTGATGGTCGCGCAGCATCGGTACGCCCAGCCAGTCCGCGCTGTCAGGACCATTGCTGATCTCAGCAGCAATCCCATGCAGTTCCCTGAGTTCCAGCGAAGGTCCGCGCATGGCCTCGCCCCCCCTGAGCAAGGCTACGGTCAGATTGGCCTCGGCCTGGTCGAAATCGAGTTCGGCGTCCGGGTCGTTGACGAACGAATCGAGTTTGTCGACGAAATACAGGAAGCGGATCTTCTTGCGAAGCTCGTCATAGAGCACGATGTAGCAATTTTCCGCGTACATCAACTCGCCGACGATCGCATGGATCTGCCTGAGCATGTCCTGCATGTCCTGGCTGCCACCGGCCAGGTCGGCGATTTCGTAAAGTGACTGCTGCAGGCGCTCGGAACGGCGCAGTGATTCGATGCGCTGTTCAGCCTGCTTCAGCAGGATCACCAGTTCCGCGTTGCCAAGCCGCGCGTGGTCAAAGCTTTCTGGCGGCGCGCGCGCGCCGTCCGCGTCATTCAACGATTGCACCAACCAACCCCCATTCTTGCCACGAGCATACTGTTTACCACGGCAAACGGCACGATCAGCGGTAACCCCGCTCGGTGGTCCTGTGCGTTGGCATAGGCATGCATTGTCACGGCCTGTTCGCCTCTTCGCTGTTTTCACCCTTTCCCGCGCCCCCGCCAGTCCGTAGTCTGGCGGGGATGGACGGCCTGGATGTCAGCGACGAAACCCTGATGCTCGCCTACGCGGCGGGCGAGGCGGGCGCCTTCGACCAGTTGTACGCGCGCCATCGCGGGAAGTTGTATCGCTACCTGCTGCGCCAGTTGCGCGATAACGGACTCGCCGATGAGGTGTTCCAGGATGTCTGGCAACGAGTGATCACGGCGCGTGAAGGCTGGACGCCCAACCCCGGGTTCGCCACTTGGCTGTACACGATTGCCCATCATCGCCTGCATGACCATTGGCGTGCGGCCAGGCATCGCCCGCCAGCACCGGCCGACGCCGAGGAACGCGCAGCGCGCGTGGCCGACCCGGATACACCGGAGCGGGTGGTGTCCGATTTCGAGCGCCGGCGCCAGCTGCAGCTGGCACTGGACGACCTCCCGAGCGAACAACGTGAGGTGCTGCTATTGCGGCTGGAGCAGGAACTGAGTTTGGATGAAATCGCTGACGTTACCGGTACTGGCCGCGAGACCGTGAAGTCGCGCCTGCGCTATGCGATGGACAAGCTCCGTGCGAGGCTGCCGGCATGAATCCGCGTCCGCCGCAATCGCCACACGCGCTCGATGCCGAGGAGCGTGCACTGGCCAAGGGCTTGCCGCGTCTGCATGGCCGCACGGCGCCGGGGCCTGACCTGGACGCGAGCATCCTCGCCGCCGCGCAAGCGGCCGTGCAGCCTGCCAAGTCGACACGCGCCAGCAGCAAACCGCGGATTCGCTGGATCGCGCCGGCATCGCTGGCAGCCTCGATGGTCCTTGCAGTAGGGATGGCGTGGCAACTGCGACCATTGCCTGAGCTCAAGTCCGCTCAGGCTGCAGCTCCAGTTGCGGAAGACTCGGCCAGGGAACCGGCGGTCGTCAGCACCGAGCCAGCCGCCAGCGACCAACCGCTGCCGATGAAGGTCATGCCACCGGCCATTGCGCCCGCAGAACAACCGGCACGCCAGCAAGCCAGCGCAGCCGCGGACAGCGCCCAGAACGTGGTGCCGGCGCAGGAGATTCGTCCGGCTGCCGCCCCCGTTGCGCCGCCCCCTACCCCACCGTCACCTGCGTCGCTTCCACCACTGGCGGCAATGGCGGCAAAGGCATCACCAGCCCTGGATGCCCAAACAGGCACCTCGCAGACACAGAAGACTCAAGACTCCACGCGCGCGCGCGAAGCCGCGCCTGCAGCTGCGGCCAACGCCAGTGGAATGGTGCAAGCCGACACCGCCGACAAGACAGCGCGCGTGTCAGATAGCGTCCGGCCTGCGGCCACTTCGTCCCGGGCC
>JBKJOY010000154.1:0-7774 GCA_046595415.1 Thermomonas sp. | reverse complement strand
GTGTTCGAGGTCGAAACCGGTTGGCGCCTGATCGATGGCGATTGGCGATTGCTCAATGCGCATTGGACGCCAACCGGTTTCGACCTCGAACACTTGCCCGCCATCGGGAAGCAAGCCGCCATTCCCTCCCGTGGCCAGCACACTGAACGTCGCGGTCGCCTCGGTTTCGCCACGCATCTCGACCGTGACCGGGCCCAGGCGTGCTGCGATCTCGCGATGCTGCAGGAAGACTGCAACGGCCAGCTGACGTGCCTGGCGTCGATCCATACCGTGAGTGCCGATGAAATCCTCGGCCAGCAAATGGTGCACGGCGCCAGCATCACGCGAATCGATCGCCGCTTGCAGCACTTCAAGTTGCTCGCGCACGGCTTGTTCGGCCGGTACCCGCGAACATGCGCTTGTGGCGATCATCAAGGCAGATGCCGTTACGAGAGCGCACAAGTTCTTGAGCCAACCAAATTGCTGCATTGCCGCATGCTCCCATGGAGTTTCGCCAAGCTTGTCACTGCAGGGTGCCTATGCTCAAATCGAATGCATTCCATACGCCGCCGCATTCTTGCGAAGGCCTACTCTCAGGGGAGTCGTGCATGAGTGTTGAACGTCCTTGGCTGGACCACTACCCGAAAGGCGTGCCTGGCGAAATCGACCTCGATGAATTCCAATCGATCCCCGCTGTCTTCGACGCGGCGCTGAAGAAATTCAGTGGCAACAGCGCGTTCGTCAACCTGGGCAAGTCGCTCACCTATGCCGAACTCGACCGCCTCAGCCGTGACTTCGCCGGCTATCTGCTGGGCGAGATGAAGCTCAAGAAAGGCGATCGCTTGGCGATCATGTTGCCTAATTGCCTGCAGTATCCGATCGCGATCCTGGGCGCGTTGCGCGCCGGACTGGTGGTAGTCAACACCAACCCGATGTACACGCCGCGGGAGCTCAAGCACCAGTTGGTGGACGCAGGCGTATCCGCGATTGTCGTCCTCGACAACTTCGGGTCGGTTGTGCAGCAAGTGCTGGTGGACGTGCCGGGCGTGCGCGCCATCACGTCTGGCTTGGGCGACATGCTCGGGTTCCCGAAGGGCCTGATCGTCAACTTCATGCTTCGCCACGTGAAAAAAATGGTGCCCGACTACGATATTCCTGGCGCCGTCCGTTTCCGCGACACGCTCACGCTCGGTCGCATGCACCAAGTGTCCGATGTCGTCATCGGGCACGAAGACCTTGCCTTCCTGCAGTACACGGGCGGTACCACAGGGGTGGCCAAGGGCGCGATGCTGACCCACGGCAACCTGGTCGCCAACATGCAGCAGGCGGCGGCGTGGGTGGGAACCAACGTACGCATGGGCGAGGAAATCATCGTCACCGCGCTGCCGCTGTACCACATCTTCGCGCTCACCTCGAATTGCCTGGTCTTCATGAAGTTCGGCGCGTCGAACCTGCTGATCACCAATCCGCGCGACATGCCGGGTTTCGTCAAGGAACTCAAGAGCTCGCGGTTCACCGCGATCACCGGCGTCAACACCTTGTTCAATGGTCTGCTGCACACGCCCGGCTTCGACCAGGTCGATTTCTCGCACCTGCACCTGACCCTTGGCGGTGGCATGGCGGTGCAACGCGCGGTAGCGGAGAAGTGGAAACAAGTCACAGGTTGCACGTTGGCAGAGGCCTACGGCTTGACCGAGACCTCTCCCGCCGTGTGCATCAACCCACTCGAGCTCGGCGCGTTCAACGGTTCGATCGGATTGCCGGTGCCCTCGACCGACGTGTGCATCAAGGACGACGATGGCAACCTGATGCCGATGGGCGAAGTGGGCGAGCTATGCGTGAAAGGTCCGCAGGTGATGCGCGGATACTGGCAGCGGCCTGACGAAACCGCGCAGTCCATCGATGCAGGTGGCTGGCTGCATACCGGCGACATGGCGAGGATGGACGAACAGGGCTACTTCTACATCGTTGATCGCAAGAAGGACATGATCCTGGTGTCCGGCTTCAATGTGTATCCGAACGAGATCGAGGACGTGATCGCAATGATGCCCGGCGTGCTGGAAGTGGCTGCCATTGGTGTGCCGGATGACAAATCAGGCGAAGCAGTCAAAGTGTTCGTGGTCAAGAAGGATCCAGCGCTCACGGTCGACCAGATCAAGGCGTTCTGCCGCGAGAACATGACCGGCTACAAGCAGCCCAGGCACGTTGAGTTCCGCGACGAGCTGCCGAAAAGCAACGTCGGCAAGATCCTGCGCAAGGAGTTGCGGGACCCACCCAAGCCGGCGTGATCGATAGTGACGATGCAATGAAAAGGCCGGCGATGCCGGCCTCTTCATATTCGGGGTAGTCCGGTGGCGGCAAGGTTGGCCGGCATTCGCACAGCGGCATTTCGAGCAGCGCAGCGAGTGCCGATCTGCCTCGGCGCAGGCCGTTACTGCTCGGGGCGCATATAAGGGAACAACAGGACGTCCCGGATTGAACTGGAACCGGTCAGCAGCATGACCAGGCGGTCGATGCCAACGCCCAGGCCCCCGGTGGGCGGCAGGCCGACTTCCAGCGCGCGGATGTAGTCCGCATCGAAGTGCATGGCTTCGTCGTCGCCGCCATCCTTCGCTTCGACCTGGGCACGGAAGCGCGCAGCCTGGTCTTCCGGATCGTTGAGTTCGGAAAAACCATTGGCCAGTTCCTTCCCGCCAACGAACAATTCGAAGCGGTCGGTGATGCCGGGTTCGCTGTCGGATTCGCGCGCCAATGGCGAGACTTCGACCGGGTAATGGGTAATGAAGGTGGGTTGCACCAAGCCGCCCTCGACGGTTTTCTCGAAGATCTCCAGCAGCAGCTTGCCCCAGCCGTAACCGTCTTTCACATACACACCGAGGCGCTTGCAATGTGCGGCCAGCGCGTCGCGATCACGACAGTCTGCGACGGAAATGTCCGGGTTCAGTTCCCGCACCGCTTCCTCCAGTTTCCAGCGTCGGAACGCAGGCGCAAGGTCGATGTCCTGCCCGTCCCACTGGAACTGCAGCTTGAACATCGCCTCGTTGGCGACATCGCGGATCATGCTTTCGGTCAGGTCCATGACCTCGGTGTAACTGACGTACGCCTCATACAACTCGAGCATGGTGAACTCGGGGTTGTGGCGGGTGGACACGCCTTCGTTGCGGAAGTTGCGGTTGATCTCGTAGACGCGTTCGAAGCCACCCACGACAAGTCGCTTGAGGTAGAGCTCCGGCGCGACCCGCAGGAACAGGTCGAGGTCCAGCGCATTGTGGTGGGTCGTGAATGGCTTCGCGGTGGCGCCGCCGACGATGTAATGCATCATCGGGGTTTCCACTTCCAGGAAGCGGCGAGCGTCCAGCCAGCGACGCATGCTGGACACGATCCGCGAGCGCGCGATGAACACGTCACGTGCTTCTGGACTGACGATCAAATCCACATAGCGCTGGCGGTAGCGCTGCTCCACGTCCGCCAAACCGTGCCACTTGTCCGGCAGTGGCCGCAATGATTTCACCAGCAGGCGCAGGCTATCGGCACGCACCGACAGTTCGCCGGTGCGGGTGCGCATCAACTGGCCCTCGGCCGCGACGATGTCGCCGACATCCCAGCCCTTGAATGCGTCATACGCGTCGCCAATCGCACTGCCCTGCAGGAACAACTGGATACGCCCGCTCATGTCCTGCACTTGCGCGAATGCCGCCTTGCCCATGACCCGTTTGGCGAGCAATCGTCCGGCGATCGTTACTCGCTTGCTTTCGGCTTCCAGCGCTTCGCCCGTCCACTGCTCGGCATCGGCATACGCGTCCTGCAGGTCTTGTGCGTAATCCGCGCGACGGAAGTCATTCGGGAACGCAATCCCCTGCCCGCGCAGCGCGGCGAGTTTGCCGCGGCGTTCCGCGATCAGGTGGTTTTCGTCAACAGGCTGGGCTTGGGTGTCGTCGCTCATGTTTGCTCTTCATGCCTGTGGTGACAGACATTCATTTTCTGGTGGTGGTGGGCTGCGCTTGGATCAAAGCCACTTCGTTCGTCAAGTTGCATCCGTGCGTTTTGAACCTGCCTCCAGCCCCGACTTCAGGCTGGCTTCCACGAATTCATCAAGGTCGCCATCCAGCACTTTCTGGGTATCACTACGCTCGATGCCGGTGCGCAGATCCTTGATCCGGCTCTGGTCGAGCACGTAGTTGCGGATCTGGCTGCCCCAACCGATGTCGGACTTGGTGGCTTCCAGCGCATCACGTTCGACGTTGCGCTTCTGCACTTCCAGCTCGTAGAGCTTGGCCGCCAGCATCTTCATTGCGGTATCGCGGTTCTGGTGCTGGCTGCGTCCGTTCTGGCAGGCAACCACGGTATTGGTCGGGATGTGGGTGATTCGCACCGCCGACTCGGTCTTGTTGACGTGCTGGCCGCCGGCGCCCGATGACCGATACACGTCGGTACGCAAGTCGGCCGGGTTGATGTCGATTTCGATGTCGTCATCGACTTCCGGTGACACGAAAAGGCTGGTGAAACTGGTGTGCCGGCGGTTGTCGGAGTCGAACGGCGACTTGCGCACCAGCCGGTGCACGCCGATCTCGGTCTTCAGCCAGCCATAGGCGTATTCGCCTTCGACGCGGAACGTCGCCGACTTGATACCGGCCACGTCGCCGCCGCTGACTTCCATCAGCTCGGTCTTCCAGCCACGCGATTCAGCCCAGCGCAGGTACATGCGCAACAGCATTTCGGCCCAGTCCTGCGCTTCGGTACCACCGGCGCCAGCCTGGATATCGACGAAGGCATTGGCCGTATCCATCTTGCCGGAGAACATGCGCTGGAACTCGATTGCTTCCACGCCCTTTTGCAGGCGATCCACGTCGGTGACCACGGCCACCGCGGTCTCCTCGTCGTCTTCCATTTCGGCAAGTTCCAGCAACTCATTGCCACCGGCCAGGCCATCGGTGAGTTCACGAATGCCGTTGACCGTTTTGTCCAGCAACGAGCGTTCCCGTCCGAGGGCCTGCGCGCGTTCGGAATCGTTCCAGACGTCCGGATTCTCGAGTTCGCGTTCTACTTCTTCCAGGCGCTCGCGCTTGGCATCGTAGTCAAAGAAACCCCCGGAGCGAATCGAGGCGACCAATCAGGTCGGCGATGCGTGCTCGGATGGGATTGAGTTCGATCATGAGTGGGGGCTTGTTGCGAAGAAAGACCTGCAATTCTAACAGGCAGGGCTAAGCGCCAGGTCCAGCAGTCAGGGCGATCCAGGCCTGACTGCTGGCGCTGTTTGACGTCGTGGCCAGCCCTGCGTCACTTCACTTCGAATTCGCCAACCAGCACCGATTCATTCTTGCCTGACAATCGCAATGTGACCATGCGGTCCTCTTGGCCCTGCGTGCCCCAGCCCGTGCTCAGCTTGAGGGAAAGTGTTGTGGCGCCGGTCACCACCTGCTGGCGGTCACCATAAAAGTTCGCTTCGACCCGATACACGCCCGGCTTGGCATCGTGCAGCACGAATTCCTCAGGCCCATAGCCACCGGTGAAGTCATTGGAAATCAAGCCACCCTGGTAGGTGCGTTTGTTTCCGTAGTAACACTTCTCGCCGTTCGGATCCGTGACCCAAAGATCCATGTCGCTGTTGTCGCTGTCCCATGACAAGGCTGCGCGAAGATCCAGCGGCATGTTGTGCAGCAGGCGACGGTCAATGAAGCTGGTGTCCAGCGGCTTCGGACTGGTCGCGATGATCGCGTTCATCTCATTCACCGCGATGGCCGGGATGCCATTGAAGCGGCTATCCCATTCACCCAGTGCCACCTCGTACAACCGTTGGATGGCTTGCTGGCGTTGGCCGGATGCAGCGAGTGCCAATGCAAGGTCGCGTCCGCTCTGCGGCTCCTCTTCGGCCATTTCGAGGACTTGCCCGAAAACGTGAACGGCGAGCGCCCATTGCCGGGCCTGCATCAGGCGATAGCCCAACACGCGAAGCACGTGGCGGTTGTCGAGATCAAGTTCGGCAAGGTTCGACAGCACCCGAAGCGCTTCGACATGGCGACCCTTCTGCAGCAGCAGGTCGGCGACGTCGAGATAGAACGCCGTGCTGTCCGCATGGCTTTCGCGCTCGTCGAGATACAAGGCGTAGACCTGATCAGCCGGGGCTGCACGAAGACGCTTGGCATACGGAGAATCCGGAGCCCAGGCCTGCAGGCGAATGGTGGCGATTGCATCGCCATCTGCGGTCGCTGCCTTCTTTGCATCGGTTGGCGCCGACGCTGCCGCTTGGGGTCCATTACTGGCCAATCCTTCGGACCTGGTGCGTTCCGCGGGAGGCGCGGCGGCCAGTTGTGGGGACGGAGATGCGGCGTCGGCGGCGTGCACGATGCTGCCGGATACCGTCACGCTATCGAGCGTGTTCGAATCCGCCTCTGACTTGTTACCGGCCTGACGGCGTTCTGGCCGATCCTTCGGGAATGACGTCTTCCACCAGGCAAGCCGTTCCGAGAAGGCAGTCGCGACTGCATCCAGTCGTTCGCTACGCGACGCATCACGGCGCTTGCCCTGCTCTGCCTGCAGGCGGGCGACATCGGCACGCAGGCCTGCCGGTGGTGTGATGTCGTAGCGCACGTAGTCGGCAATGGCGTCGAGCACCAATAGCGACGTGCCCGCAGTCACGACGGAAAACTGCTGTCCCAGCCGCGCGGTTTCAGCATGATGCCGCTCACGATCACCCGCATAGGCAGCGATCTGCCAATTGGCCCACTGCCGAGGCACGTAGCCGTTATTGCCACCATCATCGGAGGCGGTCGACACCGGGATCGTGATGTGACGCCGATGTCCGGACACGTCCAACGTGACCCGGATGACCCCTGTCGGTTCGGTGAGCCGCCCGGCGATCCGCATCAATCCTCCATCCACGCGATGTGATTCCGCCTGCAGGTCGGTGACGCCCTCGCCGCGCATCTCGATGATGCGGGTGTCTTGTCCCAGCAAGGCTTGCGCCGCTGCATCCACGCGCCTGCTGCCCTGCACGTTGATCAGCCGCCCGCCCCGTGCATCCGCAAGCGCAGCCAGGCGGTCATGATCGGACGCGGCGCCAGCGGAGTTGATGGCGTAAAGGCGCTGATGCTTGGCGAGCGCGGGGAATGGGCTGTCACCGTAGTCCTGCAAGCCATCGCTGACCAGCAGGTACTCCGCGATGGCAGGGTCTGGCGTCCAGTCGGAGAGGTTGCTGGCGCCATCGATGATGGTGGCTGCAAGTACGCTTCGCAGCCGCGACCAATCGCCACCGCGGATGTCGAATGCACCGCCGCTTGCACCCACGTCGCGCAGGATGCGCAGGCTCACGCGGCCGTTACCCATCGCCTTGAAATAGCGATCCAGCAGCGCGAACTCCGCCTCGCGGTCGCGCTTGCGGGCGGATCCAGACGCATCCCACAACAAGCCAATATTCGAGGGCAAGGTCCTGTTCGATGCAGTGGATTCCGAAACCGGAACCTCGGCAAGTACGTAGTGCTCGCCGTCATGCGCGCCACCATACGTCATGGGCGTGGCGCTGGCAGCAAACCGCAATGACAGGCCGCCTTGAGGGCGAAACGCCGTACGCCGAACCACGGCGTGGTAGCCCGCGCTATCGCGCTCGAAGGGCAATGCACCAAAACTGCCGTCCACCACGGGCGCACTGGCCGCACCATGGGCCTGCACATTCAGCGAAAAGGTGTCTGCGCCTGAGAAGAGCTGCACAGGGACGGCCAAATGCCACGCGCCGGCGACACGCGGCATGGCCTCTTCGATGACCAGTCGCACCTGCCGTGAGCCCTGGGCCGGGATCGGA
>JBKJOY010000094.1:0-2508 GCA_046595415.1 Thermomonas sp. | reverse complement strand
GGCGGGGTCGGCAAGACCACGACCGCGGTCAACCTGGCCGCCGCGCTTGCGCGCACGCCGAAGCGTGTCCTGCTGATCGACCTGGATCCGCAGGGCAACGCGACCATGGGCAGCGGCATCGACAAACGTGAAATCGACATGTCGACCACGAATGTCCTGCTCGGTGAAGCCGATGCGCGCAGCACCATTGTCCGCACCGCAGACGGCTTCGACCTGCTGCCGTGCAACATCGACCTGACCGCCGCCGAGATCCAGCTGATGGACCTGCCCAATCGCGAGCAGCGATTGAAGCAGGCACTGGAACCGGTGCGTGGCGATTACGATTTCATCCTGATCGACTGCCCGCCGTCGCTGTCGCTGCTGACCTTGAATGCATTGACGGTGGCCGATTCAGTGCTGGTGCCGATGCAATGCGAGTACTACGCGCTGGAAGGCTTGAGCTCGTTGTTGAGCACGATTGAAGCCTTGAAGGGTCGGTTGAATCCGCACCTGGAAATCGAGGGCGTGCTGCGCACCATGTTTGATGTGCGCAACAACCTGGCCAATGCAGTGTCGGCCGAACTCACCAACCATTTCGGTGACGTCGTGTTCCGCACCATCGTTCCGCGCAACGTGCGCCTGGCCGAAGCGCCCAGTCATGGCCAGAGCATTCTCGGTTACGACAAGGCCAGCCGCGGCGGCGTCGCGTATCTGGGTTTGGCTGGCGAAGTACTGCGTCGCCAGCGCGAACGCGATTTGGCATCGAAGAAGGAGAAGGCTGCATGAGCGGCGGCAAGGACGCGCCCCAGAGCGCACCCAAAAGCGCAGCCAAAAAGCGCGGCCTCGGCCGTGGGCTGGAAGCCCTGCTTGGTCCCAAGGCTGCCGACGTGCAACCGCTGCAGGCATTGCCGGGTGACCAGCTGCGCACGTTGCCGGTCGATGCGATGGTGCCGGGCAAGTTCCAGCCGCGACGTTCGATGGACGATGCCAAGCTCGATGAGCTGGCGGCCTCGATCCGCGCGCAGGGCGTGATCCAGCCGATTGTCGTGCGCGAACAAACCGGCGCCGACGGACGCGGTGGCCGCACCTACGAAATCATCGCCGGCGAACGCCGCTGGCGCGCCTCGCAACGTGCCGGCCTGACCGAAGTTCCGGCAGTGGTACGCGTGGTCGATGACCGCACCGTGGTCGCGATGGCCCTGATCGAGAACATCCAGCGCGAAGACCTCAACCCGCTGGAAGAAGCTCAAGCGTTGCAACGCTTGATCGACGAATTCGACCTGACCCATGCGGCCGCTGCTGAAGCCGTCGGGCGGTCGCGTGCGGCAGTGTCAAATTTGTTGCGCCTGCTGGAACTGCCCGCCGATATCCGCGTGCTGGTGCAGACCGGTGCGCTGGAAATGGGCCATGCACGCGCACTGCTGCCACTTGCTGCGCCAATGGCGATCTCGCTGGCGAAGCAAGCCGCCGAACAAGGTTGGTCGGTGCGCGAGGTCGAGCATCGTGTGCAGCAACTCGCCAGCGGCAAGGCGCCAACACCCCGCGTCACTGGCAAGCCAAAGGCCAGACCGCAGGCAGACATCGTCGCGCTGGAGCGTGAACTGTCGGAATCACTCGGTAGCCGCGTCGACGTGGTCAATGGCCGTGGCAACAAGGGCCGGCTGGTGATTCATTACGCCAACCTCGAAACACTTGATGGCGTGCTGGAACGCTTGCGCAGCAAATCGTGAGCGCAGATCGTGTGGGCACAGAACTGATGAGCTCGGATCACATGCACGCCTCGCCGCAGCTCTCGGTCGTGGTGCCGGTGCATAACGAAGAAGACAACGTCGCGCCACTGGTTGGCGAAATTGTCGCGGCGCTGCGTGGTCTCACTGATTTTGAAATCGTGTATGTCGATGACAACTCGCGTGATGCCACCCTGCAGCGCCTGCAGCAGTTGCAGGCAACCACGCCCGAACTGCGCGTCATCCGCCACCTGACCAATGCGGGTCAAAGCACGGCCGTGCGCAATGGGGTCAAGGCTGCGCGCGGCGCGTGGATCGCGACCCTGGATGGCGATGGGCAGAATGATCCGGCGGATATCCCGAAGCTGCTTGCGCAGCGCCAGACCTCCGCAGCCGAGTTCAAGCTGTTCGCTGGCTGGCGGGTCAAACGGCAGGATTCCGGTAGCAAGCGTTGGGCATCGAAATGGGCCAACGCGATCCGTTCGCGCATGTTGCACGACGACACGCCGGATACCGGTTGCGGCATCAAGCTGTTCGAGCGCGACGCGTTCCTCGACCTGCCCTACTTCGACCACATGCACCGCTACCTGCCCGCGCTGATGCAGCGCGCCGGCTGGAAGACGGTCAGCGTGCCGGTCAATCACCGCCATCGCACCGCTGGCGTATCCAAGTACAACAACCTCAATCGCGCGCTGGTCGGCATCCGTGACCTGCGTGGAATGGCGTGGCTGATATTGCGCAGTCGGCGCACCGTGGTGGAAGAATTTGAACGAGTGCAACCATGATCCTGGCACCCGCTAAC
>JBKJOY010000021.1:0-4551 GCA_046595415.1 Thermomonas sp. | reverse complement strand
GTCATGCCGCCTTCCTGCGTCGCCGGGATCAGCGCCTCGGCGCGTTGATTGGAAATGATCTGCACGCCATAACTGCGCACCTGCGCTTCCAGCGAGGCGGAGAGCTTCGGGCCTTCGGTGTACTCCACCGATGGAAAATTCTCGATGCCCATGGTGTCCAGTACCTGGCCACCGAAGCGCTCGGCGACGATCCCGGTACGGATGCCCTTGCGTGCGGCGTAGATCGCTGCCGCTGCACCGGCGGGCCCGCCGCCGACAATCAGCACATCGAAGGGTGCTGTGTCCTTGAGTGCCTCGGCTGCACGCGCCGCCGAGCCGGTATCAAGCTTGGCCAGGATTTGCTCGATGCTCAGACGACCGCCATCGAATTCAGCGCCGTTGAGGTAGACCGTCGGCACCGACAGGATTTCCTTGGCTTGCACTTCTGCCTGGAACAGCGCGCCATCGATCGCCACGTGGCGGATGCGCGGGTTCAGAACGCTCATTGCGTTCAGTGCCTGCACCGTATCCGGGCAGCTCTGGCAGTGCAGCGACATGAACGTTTCGAAGGAATATTGCCCACCAGAAGCCGCACCGTCGAGTGCGCGGATCTGATCCGCCAGCGCATCGTCGATCTTCACTGGGTGGCCGCCGACCTGCAGCAGCGCCAAGACCAGCGATGTGAATTCATGGCCCAGCGGAATCCCCGCGAAGCCGACCGCGATATCGCTGCCGACCCGGCGGATCTGGAACGACGGCTTGCGCACATCAGCGCCCACCACGCGGCTGATCATTGGTGACAGCTCGGAGATGTCTGCCAACAATCCATCCAACTGGCGCGAGGCTTCGCTGTCATCCAGCGATGCCACCAGCTCGATCGGCTGCTGGAGCTTTTCCAGATAGGCGGACAGCTGGGCTTTCATCTCTTGGTCGAGCATCGGGAATTCCTTGGATTGCGACTGGTGCTTGCAGGCGCTGCCGGCATCGAAGCGCGGCATGATGCGGGTGTTGAGGGGACTGGGCGGAACGGACTGGTGTGTGCCCGCTCCACCCAGCCTCCTCCATGCAGGAGAAGGCTGGTTTGAAGCGCTGGATGGCAGCGCAGGTCAGATCTTGCCGACCAGGTCCAGCGACGGCCTCAGGGTCTTTTCGCCTTCCTTCCACTTCGCCGGGCAGACTTCGCCGGTGTGGCTGGCAACGTACTGGGCGGCCTTGAGCTTGCGCACGGTCTCGGTGACATCGCGGGCGATCGCGTTGTCATGCACTTCCATGGTCTTGATCACGCCTTCCGGATTGATGATGAAGGTGCCGCGCAGAGCAAGGCCTTCTTCTTCGATATGCACATCGAATGCGCGGGTCAGCTGGTGGGTCGGATCTCCGATCAGGGCGAACTTGGCCTTGCCAACCGCCGGCGAGGTTTCGTGCCAGACCTTGTGTGAGAAATGGGTGTCGGTGGTGATGATGAAGACCTGGGCGCCGGCCTTTTCAAACTCCGCGTAATGGTCGGCTGCGTCTTCGATTTCGGTTGGGCAGTTGAAGGTGAAGGCGGCCGGCATGAAGATCAGTACGGACCACTTGCCCTGCAGATCCAGGTCGGTGACTTCGATGAACTTGCCGTTCTGGAACGCGTTGGCTTTGAACGGCTGCACTTTGGTGTTGATCAGGGACATGGATGCTTCCTGTAGTGGGGTGGGTGATGGGATGCAGGAACAATAGCGAAGCTCAATCGATAATTGAAATCGATTATAGAAATACTATTGATAGACAAAAACTATCATAAGGCCGGTGAATGCTGTCTTGAACCAAGGCGTGGCAGGCGGCCCGGTAACATCCGCATATGGCCATCGCTAATTCCACTGTCGCCCAACTTCTGAGTCTCGCCCGCCAGAAAATCGACGCTGCCGATGCGGAAGTATTGCTGGCGCACGCACTTGGACAGGGTCGCAGTTGGCTGTTCGCGCATGCGGCTGATAGCGTGGCTCCGGACTCAGCCGTTTGCTTCGAAGCGTTCATGCACCAGCGCATCGCCGGCGAGCCAGTGGCCTACCTGACCGGCAGCCAAGGGTTTTGGACATTGGATCTCGAGGTCACGCCCGCCACCTTGATCCCGCGCCCGGAAACCGAATTGCTGGTGGAGCTTGCGCTCGCGCGCATTCCCGTTGGTAGCGCAGTGCGGGTTGCGGATCTGGGCACAGGCAGCGGCGCGATTGCGCTCTCCATCGCAAAGGAACGTCCACACGCGCAAGTGCTGGCCACCGATGCCAGCGCAGATGCGCTGGATGTGGCGCGTCGGAATGCGGCGCGCAATCGCATCGGGAATTGTCGGTTCCGGGTCGGCGATTGGTACGCGCCATTGGCCGGCGAACGCTTCGATCTGATCGCCAGCAATCCGCCCTACATCGCCGAGGGCGACGCGCACCTGACGGAAGGCGACCTGCGTTTTGAACCAGACGCCGCATTGTCATCCGGCGTCGACGGGCTGGATGCAATGCGCACGATTGTTGCCGCTGCCGGAGAACATCTGGTTCCTGGTGGTTGGCTGCTGCTGGAGCACGGCTGGGATCAAGGTGATGGCGTGCGCAGGTTGTTGCTGGACGCCGATTTCGTTGATGTGCAGACCGTGCAGGACCTCGAGCGGCGTGATCGCATCAGCCTGGGCCGGCATGCCTGAAGCCCTGCCACGCTAAACTGGCGGCGAACGACACACGCAAAGGAGCGCTCATGCGCATGCTGTATCCGGATATCACGCCCTACCAGGCCGGCACCTTGCAGGTGGACCAGCGTCATTCTTTGTATTGGGAACAATGCGGTAATCCCGAGGGTAAGCCCGTGGTGATGCTGCACGGCGGTCCCGGCGCTGGCTGCGGTGAAAAAATGCGACGTTTCCATGATCCAGCGAAGTACCGGATCGTGCTGTTTGATCAGCGCGGTTCGGGGCGCAGCACGCCACACGCGGACCTGACCGACAACACCACGTGGGACCTGGTTGCCGACATCGAAAAACTGCGCGAGATGCTCGGCATCGCACGCTGGCAGGTGTTTGGCGGCAGTTGGGGTTCCACGCTCGCGCTGGCCTATGCCGAAACCCATCCGCAGCGGGTCACTGAGCTGGTCCTGCGCGGCATCTTCATGCTGCGCCGGTGGGAGTTGGAGTGGTTCTACCAGGAGGGCGCATCGCGGCTGTTCCCGGAAGCATGGGCGCCGTATGAAGCGTTGATTCCGGAAGCCGAGCGTGGCGACATGATCGCCGCGTACCACGCGCGATTGACCTCGGATGACGAAGCTGTGCGCTTGGCAGCCGCCAAGGCGTGGGCGATCTGGGAAGGGGCCACCAGTTACCTGCACATCGATCCGAACTACGCCACCAGCCATGGCGATCCGCGCTTCGCGCTTGCCTTCGCTCGGATCGAAAATCACTACTTCAGCAACAAGGGCTTCTTCGACGCCGACGACCAGTTGCTGCGGGATGCGCATCGCATCGCGGATATCCCCGGCATCATCGTGCATGGCCGTTATGACGTGGTGTGCCCGGTACAAAGTGCGTTCGACCTGCACAAGGCGTGGCCGAAGTCGGAACTGTCGATCAGTGCAGCGTCGGGCCATGCGGCCTTCGAAGCGGAGAACGTGGCGGCGCTGGTGAACGCGACGGACCGCTTTGCTGCTGGAGAACCTGCATGAGCGATAACGAAGGCACGCTGGTCGTCAAGGACAGCAATGGCACGCAACTGGCCGATGGCGACAGCGTCACCGTGATCAAGGACCTCAAGGTCAAAGGCACTTCGGTCACGTTGAAGCGCGGCACGCTGTGCAGGAACATCCGCCTGACCGACGATGCAGATCTCGTTGAATGCAACGTCGATAAAGTCAAGGGACTGGTGCTGCGCACCGAGTTCGTCAAGAAGGTTTGAGCTCGGGCTCCGCCGGCCGGTTCAGTCGGCCAGCGAGCCATCGGGGTTGTGTTCAATCATCCATAGCCCGGCCCATAACTTGAGGTCGAGTTCGAAGCCTTCGGCCTGTTTGCGCATCAGCCATGCTGGTGCGTCCGCACGCGGCACGGTGTGCACGATGATGTCTTCGTTATCCACGCCGCCGCCTGCGCCGACTTTGGTCAGTTCGCGCGCGCGGACAAACGCGATGCGTTCGTTGCTCATGCCCGACGACGTGGGCCCGATCAACAGGACTTCGACTTTGCCTGGGGACCAGCCGGTTTCCTCGATCAGTTCGCGACGTGCGGCGTCTTCCAGTGTGTCGTGTGCATGGTCATCACCGACCAGGCCAGCCGGCATCTCGATGGTGCGAGCACCCAATGGCACCCGGAATTGCTCGACGAACAACACGTCGTCATTCGGGGTGACCGCGATGATGATCACTGCCATGCCCTTGCCATGCGTGCGCTCGCACGATTCCCAATGACCGATCTTTACCAGCCGCAGCCAGGCACCTTCGTACAGGGTTTCTTTGCTGTTTCCCATGCGTTGATCTTAACCGCGTCGGGTGTCGTTGGGACGACGGCGCCGTCCCTCGGATATTCGCTACGCGGCTCGAAATGCCGCTGCACGAACCCCGATCGTC
>JBKJOY010000352.1:0-3101 GCA_046595415.1 Thermomonas sp. | reverse complement strand
GTATCTGTTGCAAGCACCGAATCCGCACATCCTGACCCTGTGTCCGCCGCCATCGCTGGATCCGAAATGGTGGGCGCCGCATACCGGCTACACCTTGGCCAAGATGGGAATGAGTTTGGTGACGCTGGGCCTGGCCGCCGAGTTCGGGCCGCAAGGTGTCGCGGTGAATGGCTTGTGGCCGCGCACACTGATCGCGACTGATGCGTTGAACATGATTCCCGGCGTCAGTGCTGGCAACGGGCGCTTGCCTTCGATCATGGGCGATGCCGCGCACGCCGTGCTGACGCGTCCTGCTGCAGGATCCGGTGGCGAGTCCCAGATCGATGACGACGTTTTGGCGGCCGCCGGCATCACTGATTTGTCGGGCTATGCGGTCGATCCATCGCAACCGCTGTTTCCAGATCTGTTCCTCGATTGAGCATGTCCTGATCAGCAATTGCCTTGAACACTTGAAGTTGGAGCGACGATGAAATACCTGCACACGATGATCCGCGTCCGCGATGTCGATGCATCGCTGCGTTTCTTCTGCGATGGCCTCGGGCTTGAACTCAAGCGCCGCGATGACTATCCGCAAGGCAGGTTCAGTCTGATTTTCCTTGCCGCTGCCGAAAGCCCCGATGCAGAAATCGAATTGACCTGGAACTGGCCCTCAGAAAATGAAATCGCCGAGGATTACGGCAGCGCGCGCAACTTCGGGCATCTGGCGTTCCGCGTGGATGACATCTACGCCACCTGCGCGCACCTGCAGGCGATGGGCTACACCATCAATCGCCCGCCACGCGACGGCCACATGGCCTTCGTGCGCTCTCCGGATTTGATCTCGGTGGGACTGCTGCAGGAAGGCAACCTGCCGCCGGCCGAACCGTGGGCGTCGATGCCGAACACGGGCGTCTGGTGAACGGACGAGCGGCGGAGACCTCAATGCAATTCACGCAGGCACTCTCGGGTTTCGCCCTGTATTTCGGCTTGGGCATGGGCTTCATGTTGCTCTACGTGGTGCTGTATCTCTACATCACGCCGCATCGGGAGATCACCCTGATCCGCGGTGACAATCTGCCCGCCGCGGTGGTGCTGGCCGGTGCACTGCTGGGCTTTGCCTTGCCGTTGGCAGGCGCATTGCGGATCGCCAGCGGTTTGCGCGATGTGGCGGCGTGGGCGGTTATCGCGCTGGTCGCGCAATTGGCAGCGTATGCCGTTGTCGCAGTCCTGCTGAAGAATTTCACCAAGCGCATCAACCGCGGCGAGATGGCGGCCGCCGTGCTGGCCGCGGCGATCCACGTCAGCGTGGGTCTGGTGAATTCCGCCGCCATGAACTATTGATCGAGCGCGCAACCATGTCCGACGCCCCTTCTGATTCCACGCGCCTGCTTGCCCTGGGTCGCGACTATTACCTGCCGGTCTACCGGCCCCGCGAACTCATCCTTGAACGCGGCCAAGGTGCGCGCGTGTGGGATTCGCAAGGCCGTGGTTACGTCGACTTCGGCGCAGGTATCGCCGTGTGCAGCCTCGGTCATTGCGATCCCGATCTGGTGGCCGCGCTGACCACGCAAGCAAACACGCTATGGCATACCAGCAATGTGTTTTACAGCGAGCCACCGCTGCGGCTGGCGCAGGAATTGGTCACCGCTTCACGCTTCGCCGAGCGCGCATTCCTGTGCAACTCCGGCGCGGAGGCCAACGAAGCCGCGATCAAACTGGTGCGCAAGTGGGCGACGGCGCAGCGACGCGCGCCCGATCGGCGCGTCATCGTGACGTTTCGTGGGAGTTTCCATGGCCGGACTTTGGCCACGGTCACGGCGACCGCCCAGCCCAAATACCAGGAGGGCTACGAACCATTGCCGGGCGGCTTCCGCTACGTCGATTTCAATGACCTCGATGCATTGAAGGTCGCGATGTCCACGGGCGATGTGGCTGCCGTCATGCTCGAACCTGTGCAAGGCGAGGGCGGGGTGATGCCGGCCGCGCCCGGCTTCCTTTTCGGCGTTCGCGCGTTATGCGATGCGCACGATGCGTTGCTGGTGCTTGATGAAATCCAGTGCGGCATGGGCCGCAGCGGCACCTTGTTCGCGCATTGGCAGGACGAGGTGACGCCCGACATCGTCACCCTGGCCAAGGCACTTGGCGGCGGCTTTCCGATCGGCGCGATGTTGGCCGGGCCAAAGGTCGCGCAGGTCATGCAATTCGGTGCACATGGCACGACCTTCGGTGGCAACCCATTGGCGGCGGCAGTCGCACGGGTTGCGCTGCGCAAACTGGCATCGGACGCCATCGCCACGAACGTGGCCCGGCAGGCACACGCGCTGCGCGATGGCATCGCCGACATCGATGCGTCATTGGGATTGTTCGATCAGGTGCGTGGGCGCGGGCTGATGCTGGGCGCCGTGCTCAAGCCTGCATTTGCCGGACGTGCCGGCGAGATCCTGGACCACGCCGCCGCGCAGGGCCTGCTGTTGCTGCAGGCCGGTCCGGATGTCCTGCGCTTCGTGCCGCCGCTGAATATCAGCGACGAGGAAGTCGCTGATGGCTTGGGCCGCCTGCGCACCGCGCTGACGTCTTTCGCACGCGCGACCTGAGCGGCTTTGCTCAGGCCAGGGCTTGGGCCAAATCTTCGATCAGGTCGTCTGCGTCTTCCAGTCCTACCGAGATCCGCAACAGGTTTTGCGGCGAACTCGGGTTTGGGCCTTCCACCGATGCACGATGTTCGATCAACGATTCGCAGCCGCCCAGTGAGGTGGCATTGGTGAAGATGCGCAGCTTTCCGGCCATCGCCAGTGCGGCCTCGCGTCCGCCTGCAAGCTGGATACTCAGCATCGCGCCGAAGTCGCGCATCTGCCGCTTCGCCACGTCATGGCCGGGATGCGACGCCAGGCCCGGATAGTTCACCCGTTCGATTGCCGGATGGGCGGCGAGGAAGTCGACGATCTTGCGGGTATTCGCGCAGTGCATCGCCATCCGCGCCGACAGCGAGCGGCAACCACGCAGGGTTAGCCATGCGCTGAAGGGTGCAAGGACCGCGCCGGTGATGTGCAGGCGATGGGCCAACAATTTGCCCGTGATGACGACTTCACCAAATTGTTGGCCCATCGCCTGCACATCACCGG
>JBKJOY010000272.1:0-4651 GCA_046595415.1 Thermomonas sp. | reverse complement strand
ACGCCCCACAAATCGGGGTTGTACTTCAGGTTCAAGGTCAGCAATTCCGCGACGCTGAAGCTGCCACCCAACGTATCGCCGGCCAGTGTTTCCGGGATCTGCAGCCCCAGCAGCTGTGCGCCAGCACCCAGGGTCGGCTTGCGCATGGCATCGGCCAGTCCAGATTGCGCCAGCGCCTTGCGGGTGCGTGCGTCGGCGGCATCGATCGCGGGCGAGGATGCCAGCGATTCGGCGATCAACGCGT
This sequence comes from Thermomonas sp., assembly GCA_046595415.1. Classification (GTDB taxonomy): domain Bacteria; phylum Pseudomonadota; class Gammaproteobacteria; order Xanthomonadales; family Xanthomonadaceae; genus Thermomonas. The sequence goes on along the minus strand of JBKJOY010000272.1, from coordinate 4,407 downwards.
CCAGTTGTGGGTCGCCCAGCGTGGTCCACCACGTGCCGGATGGCCATGCAGCGTCGCTGACGCTGACCTTTCCGAGTGCGCTACCAGCAGCCAGCGCGCCGGCATCATGCACTGTGCCTTGCGAGGTCAGCCCGTCGGTGCTGGCGCAGGAAGACAGCAGCACGGCACAAGCTGCGGCCAATGCAAGGGACAGGGGAAGTTTTCGAAACATGGCTCAGTCCGTTGACGCAGTGAGGTTGTCGCGCACTCGTTCCAGCAGTGCAGTCAGGATGTTGCGTTCGCTGTCGCTCAGCCCGCCCAGCGCGGTATCCCGTACACGCATGCCGCACTGATCGATGTCGCGCCAGATGGCGCGGCCGGCATCGGTGAGGCGGATGTGCAGGGCGCGGCGATCATCGGGGTCGGCCTCGCGGGACAGCAGCCCCTTGGCTTCCAGCTTGTCGAGCAAGCGTGTCATGGCGCCCGGATTCAATTCCGCCGCGCGGGCCAGATCGCTGGCGCCGGCCGTGCCATCGGCCAACTTTTTCAGGGTGATGTACTGGCTGAAGGTCAGGTCATGGCCGCTGCGGGCGAGCTCATCTGCCATCCGCGCCCACATCGCATCGCGGACCTGGCGGAACAGCAGGCCCAACGTGGAACCGGTGCATGGGGCACTCGGAAACGATGAGGCAATTGGGGAGGCGGGCGTTTGCATGAAGGGCATTTTGGTAGCCCGTGCAATAGTTGTCAATGCAAATATTACAACTGCAAACGTATTCTGGCGAGGCAGATCTGTTCAGGCCGCCCGATGCAGGACCAGTTCAAGCACGAATTTGCTGCCGAAGAACGCCAGGATCAGCAAAGCCATCGCTGCCAGCGTCCAGCGCACGGCAACCGCGCCACGCCAACCAAACCGCCAACGTCCCAATAGCAAGGCGCCAAACGCCAGCCAAGACAGGACGCTGAGCACGGTCTTGTGGACCAGGTGCTGGGCCAGCAGGTTGTCGACGAACAGCACGCCGGTCAGCAGGGTGCCCCCGAGCAGGACGAAGCCCACTGCAATGGTGCGGAACAGCAGCATCTCGAGTTCGGTCAGCGGCGGCAGCGCGCGCAGCCAGCGGTGGAATTCCCGGCGGCGCAGCGCGCGATCCTGTAGCCACAGAAATACCGCCAGCAACGCGGCAACGGCCAAGGTCGCGTACGCCAGCAACGCCAGCCACGCATGCAGCAGCAGCCGCCAGTCCAGCGGTTCGGGCTGGGTTGCATGGCCATACAGCGCGTAGACCAGCAGCGCCAAGGCAGACAGCGGGAAGACCACGACGCCCAGTGCGCGCATGCGTCCCGAGGCCCCGACAACCGCGGTCAGCGTGCTCATGCCCAGCCCGACCAGCGACAGCGCGGCGAAGAAGTGCAGGTCGGTGACGCCACTCGCGCGCCATGCAAGGTAATGCGTGAGCCCGTGCAGGATGAGTGCGAGGTTGGCCGGAATCAGCCAGCCTCGAGGGCGCGCCTTGCCATCCCCTTGAACGATGGCCACCAGCCAGCCGGTGGCAAGCAGGTAACACGCAATGGCGATGAGAACGATTGTCATCGGGGCAGTGTCGCACAAAGGCTGCGGGCAAGCTGCAGGCTATACTCCACGGCCCGAAACGCACGCATAGCAGGCCCTCCGCATCATGTTCGAATCCCTGACCCAGCGATTGTCCGGCACCGTCGAGCGCCTGCGTGGCCGTGGCCGCCTGACCGACTCCAACATCAGCGAGGCCGTGCGCGAGGTTCGCATCGCGCTGCTGGAAGCCGACGTGGCTTTGCCGGTGGTGCAGGCGCTGATCCAGCGCATCAAGGTGCGTGCGGTTGGCCAGGAAGTGGTGCGCTCGCTGACGCCAGGTCAGGTGCTGGTGCGGATCGTGCGCGACGAGCTGACCGCGGTGATGGGGTCGCAGGCCACCGATTTGAACCTCAACGTGCCGGCGCCAGCAGTCATCCTGATGGCGGGCCTGCAGGGTGCAGGCAAGACCACCACCGTGGCCAAGCTGGCCAAGCACCTGAAGGACAAGCGCAAGAAGAAAGTGATGGTGGTCAGCGCCGACGTCTATCGTCCGGCCGCGATCGAGCAATTGCAGACACTTGCTGGCCAGGTCGATGCGATGTTCTTCCCCTCGGACAATTCGCAAAAACCCGAGGCCATTGTCAAGGCTGCCATCGATGCCGCGCGTAAATCATTCGTCGATGTGCTGATCGTCGATACCGCCGGCCGCACCAGTATTGACGACGCGATGATGGCCGAGATCAAGGCCCTGCATGCGGCAGTGAATCCGGTCGAAACCTTGTTCGTCGTTGATTCAATGACCGGCCAGGATGCTGCGGTCAGCGCCAAGCATTTCGGCGAAGCATTGCCGCTGACCGGCGTGGTGCTGACCAAGACCGATGGCGATGCGCGCGGTGGTGCGGCACTGAGTGTCCGCTACATCACCGGCAAGCCGATCAAGTTCATCGGCACCAGCGAAAAGACCGATGGCCTGGACGTGTTCCATCCCGAGCGCGTCGCCAGCCGCATCCTCGACATGGGTGACGTGCTGTCGCTGGTCGAGCAAGTGGAGCAGGGCGTCGATCAGGACAAGGCCAAGAAGCTTGCCGAGAAGATCGCCAAGGGCAAGAAATTCGACCTCAACGACATGCGCGACCAGCTTGATCAGATGCAGAACATGGGCGGCCTGTCCGGCCTGATTGACAAGTTGCCCGGCGTTGGCGCCTTACCCGAGCACGTCAAGCAGCAAGTCACCGGCAAGGAAGTGCCGCGGATGATCGCGGTGATCAATTCGATGACCAAGAAAGAACGCCGCAACCCGGACCTGCTGAATGGTTCGCGCCGTGCGCGCGTCCCGCGGGGCAGCGGCCTGACCCCGGCCGACGTCAACAAAGTGCTCAACCAGTACCAGCAAATGGAGAAGATGATGGGCAAGCTTGGCCGCGGCGGCATGAAAGGCATGATGCGCGGACTGAGCGGGATGATGGGTGGGCGTGGCGGCATGCCGCCGATGCGTTGAGGGCTTTTCTGTAGCGGTGAATCCCGCTATACTTGGCGGCTTACCCGGCCACTCCGGCCGCTGGGCAACACCGAGAAAACTGCAATGGTCAAGATTCGCCTTACCCGTGGCGGTGCCAAGAAGCGCCCCTTCTACCACGTCATCGTCACCGACAGCCGCAGCGCCCGTGATGGCCGCAACATCGAGCGCGTGGGTTTCTACAACCCGGTTGCTACCGGTGGTGAGAAGCGCGTCGAATTGAACCTCGAGCGCATCAAGCACTGGATGGACAACGGTGCACAGTTGACCGACAAGGTCGCTGACCTGTTCAAGCAGGCCGCCAAGGCCGCTTGATTCCGCTGCCGCCCGTGATGGGCGGCGTGGCCCAGGAGTCGCAATGAACGCACCGGACACCGGCCAGCGGATGATTACCGTAGGCCGGCTGCACGGTGCGTTTGGCGTGCGTGGCGAAGTGAAGCTGGAGAGCTTTACCGACCCGGATCACGCCATCGGTCGTTACCAACCGTGGATCCTGCGCGACGCGCGGGGCACCGAGCGTGTCTGTGATGGAGTGCGCGTGCGGGTGGGTGGTAAAGGCCTCATCGCGACCATTCCGGACATTGATGATCGCGATACCGCCGAGGCCACCAAAGGCCTGGACGTGCTGGTCCCGCGGTCCGCGTTGCCACCCCCGGCACCCGGCGAGTACTACTGGGTGGACTTGGAAGGCTTGCGGGTGGTGAATGTGGAAGGCGTCGTTTTCGGCACGGTGTCGCACTTGTTTTCCACCGGCGCCAACGATGTCATGGCGGTGCAGGGCGAGCGCGAACGAATGATTCCGTTCCTGACGCCGGATTACGTGAAGTCTGTGGATTTCGATTCGGGATTGGTCACGGTTGACTGGGACGCCGATTTCTAGGGCAGACGGCATGCGTTTCGACATCATCAGCCTGTTTCCAGAATTCGTCGCCCAGATCGCGGCACATGGCGTGGTGGGGCGTGCCGGCGAGCGCGGCCTGCTCTCGATCCACGGCTGGAACCCGCGCGACTATGCCGAAGGCAGCTATCGCCGGGTCGATGATCGTCCGTTTGGCGGTGGTCCAGGCATGGTGATGCTGATCGATCCGCTGCGTGCCGCGATCCGCGCGGCTCGCGAGGCTGTCGAGACACCCGTCAAGGTTGTCTATCTCAGTCCGCAGGGCGCGCGTCTCACCCAGGCCAAAGTCCGTGAGTTGGCCGTGCAACCGCGCCTGATCTTGTTGTGTGGCCGCTACGAAGGCGTGGATGAGCGTCTCATCGAGGCCGATGTCGATGAGGAACTCTCGATCGGCGACTACGTGCTTTCCGGTGGCGAATTGGCGGCTGCAGTGCTGATCGATGCGGTCGCCCGCTTGCAGGAAGG
>JBKJOY010000254.1:0-3460 GCA_046595415.1 Thermomonas sp. | reverse complement strand
CGCCATGGGCGCCGTGCTGTTGATGGTCGTGTTCTACACGCGACCGAAGGCCTTGCTACTGATCGCCGGTACCTGCCTGGGCGTGGCGGCAATATGTGCGGCGCTATCGTTTGTCATGGCAAAGCCGCCGTCGTGGCAACTGTTCGCGATCATTGCAGTGCCGCTGCTAGTCCTCTGTGCAGTTGCCGCATCACTGCGTCGCTGGCCACTGAAGGGCATGCGCAATGCAGGGCTGACGCTCTACCTGCTGCCATTCCTGATGATGACGGTGGCCGGTTTCGTGCAGATGAAGCAGGCTCCTGAAGCCGAGCGCGACCGGATTGCCCAAACCGCGGCGGTGACACCGATCCAGCAGCAAGCGCTGGCCAAGCAGTTGCAGGAACGCGCCCAGCATCGTCAGGAACGCGTGGACGCGGCGGTGAAGGAACGTCGGGTGATGAGTGGCGGTACCTACGTCGAGGCCGTCAAGCTGCGCGCCCAGGATTTCCTGGAGCATGGGATCATGAATATCGACTTTTCAATCATCGTGCTGGGCATGTTCCTGCTGGGCGCGTGGTTCATCCGCTCGGGCGTGATGTCGCACCCGGAACAGCACTTGCCGCTGTTTCGCACACTGGCCTGGATTGGCTTGCCGATCGGTCTCGGTTTGAGCCTGGTCAGTGCCGGCATCGCCACCACGCACGTGCCTGGCGTGAATGATGGTGAGTACCAGTTCGCATTCGGACTGATGATGCTGGGCAACCTGCCGGCATGCCTGGGCTATGTGTCCGCGCTGGTGCTGCTCTGGCATTCACGTGCGCGCGCACTGGTTGCGCAGCTGGCGCCGACTGGCCGCATGGCGCTGACCAATTACCTAAGCCAGTCGATCATTGGCACGCTGTTCTTCTATGGCTATGGCCTGGGCCACTGGGGCATGGGGCGCGGGTGGCAGTTGGTCTTCGTCGTGGTGGTGTTCGCGCTGCAGATCGCCTTCAGCCACTGGTGGCTGGCGCGGTTCCGCATCGGGCCGATGGAGTGGCTATGGCGCTGGGCGACCTACGGCAAGCGACCCGCTATGCAAGTGGCCACGGCTTGAAGGGGAGTTGATGTTGCAAAAGAAACGGCCCGCTTGCGCGGGCCGTTTCGTGTTGCGATGTTGCATGGATCAGTTGACGCTGACTGCACTCCAAGCCGCAGCAACGGCGTTGTAGGTCGTCGAGCCCACGCCGCCGTACAGGTCGGCAGCAGCTTTCAAGGATGCAACGCGGGCACCGGCGTAGTTGGTGCTGGAGGTCATGTACACCGTCAACGCGCGGTACTGGATCTTGGCAGCCGCGTCACGACCGATACCGGTAACGGTCGTGCCATTGCAGGTCGGGGATCCGTAGGTGCCGTTCGGCCAGGCCTTCGGCGCAGAGCCTTCGGCCAACAGGTAGAAGTAGTGGTTGGACGGGCCGGACGAGTAGTGCACGTCGAGCGAGCCCACACCCGAATACCAGCAATTCACCGAGCGACCAGCGCCTTCCAGTGCCGGGTTGTACATGAAGCGGAACGCCTTGTTCGGGCCCGGGTTGATGTACAGCTCTTCGCCGATCTCGTAGTCACCCGGATCGTTGGCGTTGTTCGCAAAGAACTCCACCATGGTGCCGAAGATGTCCGAGTTGGATTCATTCAGGCCCCCGGACTCGCCGGAGTAGGTCAAATTTGCGCTGCGGCTGGTCACGCCGTGGCTCATCTCGTGACCGGCCACGTCCAGGTTGACCAGCGGCCCGTAGGTCACGCCGTCGCCGTCGCCAAAGGTCATGCAGAAGCAAGCGTCGGACCAGTAGGCATTGACGTAGCTGCGGCCGTAATGGACCTTGCTCAACGCGCCTTTGCCATCATTGGCGATGCCGTTGCGACCAAGGATATTGTTGAAGTAATCAAAGGTGGTGGCGATTCCGAAGTGGGCGTCTGCAGCAGCCGATGCACGGTCGGAATTCACACCGGTGCCCCAGATGTTATTGGCATCGGTGAAGATCGTGCCGCTGCCGCGGGTAGCATTGGCCATGTCCGTGGTGTAGCCGCCACCGCGCGTCAAATCCTTCATCTCGAAGCTGCTACCGCAGTTGCTGGTGCTGATCACCACGCTGCCGGAATACAGGGTATTGCCGGTGCCAGCAGCGGCGGTGCCGGTGCAGGTCGTGCCACCACCACCCGGCTTGCCGGTCTCGATGCCGTCAAAGCGATCCAGAATCTGGCCGCTATTGGCATCAACGAAGTAATGCATTTCGGTCGGGGTCTGGTCGGCGCGGATGCCGCTGAACACGACTTCATACGCCAGGCGCGGGCTCACGTTGCGGGCGAAGACGACCTTCGTGGCGTTGGACACTGCATTGAACCCAGTCCCGAACTCGGTGCCGGCGGCGAGGATCGCCTGGTCGGCGTTGATGCGGCCATTGATGTCAGGACGCGCGGTCGTGGCGAGGGTCATGCTGGTGCCCTTGAGCATGCCGTTGCGCGAATGCACCACGACATCGCCACCAATGACCGGCATGCCACGGAACGTGCGGTCGAAGCGGACGTGCTCGGTGCCATTGGCATCGACGATGACGTCCTTGGCCACCAGGCTGTCACCGGCGTTTTGCCTGACAGCACCCGCTGTTGCGTTGACAAGTGACATGGCGCGGCTTGCTGCGGGATTCTTGTCGAAATTGCCTGCAGTTACAGTGAACGGAACAGCTAATGCCGCAGTGATGGCGAGCGTCAGCAGTCGTGTGGAGGATTTCATACGTGATCAGACCCTTGAGAATATGGTGTGATGCGCCGGTAACGACCGACGTGCGAAGTAGGCGAGATGACATCCGAGCCCTCACCGTCATGTTCGGAAAATACGGTTCCCCCTGAAGCTCAAGACCCTACATGACCTGCTGAAAGTACGGGGCATCCTTTGTGAATGTCATGTTGCAATGCAATAAACTCTGAACATGTTGTGGTGGGTGATGGTCTGCATATTTTCGGCAAGCAGGATGCTGCGATGCAACAAAACATTCGCGCGATCGATGTAGTGGTTGTAGGTGCCGGGGTGAGCGGCTTGGCTACCGCACTTGCATTGCTGCAGGCCGGGCGGAAGGTCATGGTGATCGACGCCGGCCGCATTGGCGGTGGTGCATCGCATGGCAATTGCGGGACCATCACGCCCAGCCATGCGCCTCCGCTGGCGGCGCCCGGCATGATCACCACGGCGCTGCGCTGGATGCTGACGCCGGATGCCCCGCTATACGTGCATCCGGGGTTCGATCCCACCCTGTGGCGCTGGCTGCTTGGGTTTGCTGCACGCTGCAACCAGCGAGACTGGTTGGCCAGTGCACATGCGAAGCACGCCTTGTTGGCGGACTCGCGGCTGCGGCTTGCGGACTGGATCCGCGATTTCGGCATCGAGTGCGAATTCGTCGAAAGCGGAGAGGACTATGTGTTTCGCGATCCACGGCGATTGGAGAAA
>JBKJOY010000047.1:0-3998 GCA_046595415.1 Thermomonas sp. | reverse complement strand
GCAGAAGACCTACAACGGCGTGGCGATCCTGGCCCGGCACCCGATCAGCGATGTGAAGTTGGGCATTCCAGGTTTCGATGACGTGCAGGCGCGCGCCATCGCCGCGACGGTCAATGGCATCCGCATCGTCAATCTCTATGTGGTCAACGGCCAGGACATCGGCACCGACAAATACGCCTACAAACTACGCTGGCTGGATGCGGTGCACGCCTGGCTGTCCGATGAAATGAAGATGCATCGGGACCTGGTGGTGATGGGCGATTTCAATATCGCGCCCGACGATCGTGACGTGAATGATCCGCTGGTGTGGAACCATGACCACACCCTCACATCGCTTCCCGAACGCGCCGCACTCCAGCGGCTGTTGGCTCTTGGCCTGCATGATGCGTTCCGCCTGCACCATGCGGATGCCGGCATCTTCAGTTGGTGGGATTACCGACAGGCCGCGTTCCGTCGCAACCTGGGCCTGCGGATTGACCTGACCCTGGTGTCGGATGCACTCAAGGCGCGCGCAATCGACGCCGGCATTGATCGCACGCCGCGTACGTGGGAGCGCGCCAGCGACCATACGCCCGCATGGGTGCAACTGGCTCCCATCTGAGGGCGTCCCCCAATGAAAAAGCCCGGCATTGCCGGGCCTTTTCTCCACATCCGTGTGGCGGTGTCGGCGCTTAGCGCGCGCGACCCCGGGTAAACAGGTTGACGATCAGCAGCAGGACCACGGCGCCGATGAAAGCGGTGATCAGGAAACCAACGGTGCCGCCGAACCCGAGGCCAACCATCGGCAAGATGATGCCGCCCAGGAAGCCACCAATGATGCCGACAATCACGTTGAGGATGATGCCTTGCTGGCCATCGCGCTTCATCATGATGCTGGCAAGCCAGCCAGCAATACCGCCGACGATCAGGTAGATGAGGAAATTCATGACTTGCTCCTTAAATGGATTAAAACTTCGGTGTTAACTTGCGTGGTAACCACGACGCCTTGTTGCGTGTTGGTACAGCTGCAGTGTCAGCCCGGCCATGTGATGATCATGTCGTGGACTGTTGCTGCCAATTGCTCAAGTGACGGCAGTATCCAGCAGGCGCAGCAGGTCGGCGCGCGGCAATTTGCCGGTTTCATTGCGCGGCAATGCATCGACACAACGCAGTCGCCGCGGCAGGAATACCGGGTCAAGCTGCGTGCGCAGGCAGGTCAAGATCTCCGAAGCCTGCAGCCCAGGCGCAACCGCAAGCGCTGCGATGCGTCCCACGCCGCCCACGAATGCGGCATCGAGCTGGAACACCACGCCATCCAGGACGCCCGGCACCGCGAGTAGCCGATTGGTCAACTCACTCAGTGACGCGCGCTTGCCGGCGATCTCCAGCAGATCGGCCTGGCGACCGCGCAGATAAAAGTCACCACAGGGATCGACTTCGACCACATCCGCAAGCGCGACCGGATGCGGCAAGTGCGCGGCATGCACCAGGCTTCCATCCGGTTGCGGCTGCACCGAAACCCCGGGATACGGCGTCCACGCCTGCGTCATCGCCGTGCGCCGGCTTGCAATCACGCAGGTTTCGGTTGAACCGAACATTTCGCGCAGTTCGCAGCCGAATCGTGCCTCGGCCTCACGAGCGAGTTCGACTGGCATCGGTGCCGTGGCGGACACGATACCGGCCAGCGGCGGCAACGACACGCCGGATTCGACCAGGGTGCGAAGATGCATGGGCGTCGTCACCAACAGGCGATTGCCCGGGGTTTCGTGCAGCACATGGGCGATGTCTTGCGGGAAGAAGGGACGCCCACCATGCACGCCGACGTCGGACAACAGCGGCATCATGACCGACAACTCCATTCCGTACATATGCTGCGGCGGCACCGTGGCGACGACATGCGCAGCAGCGTCCTCGGGCCACAAACTGCGCAACGCGGCGAGATTTTGCCCAGTGCTGGTGTGGAAGCTGCCCCAGGTCTTGGAATTCGCGGTCGGCAGACCGGTACTGCCGGAGGTGAAGCCGATCGCCGCCACCGCATCCGGGTCAACCAGCAAACAAGGTCCATCGGCTTGCGCCAATACCGCTGGCAGGCGCCAACCTTGCCTGCCGATCTCCTCGAAGTCCTGCATGCACCCATCACCCAGCGCGTAGGCATCGGGATATCGCAACAGGGTTTCCGCCACCACGCTGCGCGCGCGCGACGGCGGCAGCAAGTTGACTTGGCCGCGGAGCGCAACCGCGCAAAACGCGACCACGAACCGGTAGCGGTCTTCGCACAGATTGATCGCGTGCTCGCCTGCGGGCAGGCTTGCCGCCAGCGCGCGTACCTGCCGCTCGAAACTGGCAACGGTGACCGGAACCGTCCCATTGAACGCGATGATGCGCTCGGGCGATCCGAACACCATGTGCATCGAATGCGCCTTCTGCCCATTTCTGGCGTGTAACGCTTGAACTGCAGGCATGCGGCGCGATTCCTGTCCTGGCCGCCCCCAGCGACCAATGCTGGCGCTTACTTTACGCTGGCGGACGATGACGCGCCCTTCGACACTCCCGCCAAGCATCCCGCCTGACAGGCCGGATGACGCCGAGCCTGCATGCCAGTGGCTTCCGCTGCTGCGCCACGTGCCAGCGGAACGACAGGCGCGCGCGTGGCTCGCAGGTCGGCTCGAATGCGCGCCAGACGCACTCCCACTTGGGCGCACGCCGTATGGCCGCCCGCGCCTGTCGGCGCCCTTTGAGCGCGATGACGCCAGCTGGTCCCACAGCGGCGAAGGCCTGCTGGTGGCGCATGCACGCGACGCGATGGTGGGCGTGGACCTCGAATATGAGCGGCCCCGAAAGAATGCTTTGTCATTGGCCGGGCGCTATTTCCATCCCGCTGAAACGGCATGGCTGGCGGCACAGGCGGATGACCGGGCATGCCAATCAGGGTTTATCCGGCTGTGGTGTGCAAAAGAGGCTGTGCTCAAGGCCCATGGACGCGGACTGGCCTTCGGGCTGGATCGTCTGCAATTCAGCGAACGCGACGGCGTCCTGCACTTGCATGGCTGCGATGCCGCGCTGGGCATTGCTTCTCACTGGCATCTTCGCGAAATGCAGCCACACGCCGGTTACCGGGCAGCGCTGGCGTGGTATCCCGGCATACTTCCCGGATGAACGATGCCGTTGCCGCGCTGCGCCCCGAACTGGAATCCGGCCTCACCACGCTGGGCCTGGATACTGAGCTTGCAAAACCACTACTCGCCTATGTGGCGCTGTTGCACCGCTGGAACCAGACCTACAACCTCACCGCGATCCGCGAACCGCACGACATGCTGGTCAAGCACCTGCTGGATTCGCTGGCGATGCATGCACATCTGGACGGCATCGGCACCCTCGCCGATCTCGGCACGGGCCCTGGCCTGCCGGGAATCCCGCTGGCGATTGCGCGTCCGCAGTTGCAGGTGACCCTGGTCGAAAGCAACGGCAAGAAGGCGCGCTTCCTGCGTGAAGCGGTGCGCCAGCTGACGTTGAGCAACGTGAAAGTGGCCGAATCACGGATCGAAGCGTTCGATGCCCCCGGCCAGTTCGACGCGATCACCGCGCGTGCGCTGGCGACCTTGCCACTGATCCTGGAACTCGGCGGCCACCTGTTGACGCCTACGGGGCGCTTGCTGGCGATGAAGGGCGTGCTGCCGGCCGATGAGATCGCCGCACTGCCGGCGGGATGGCAGCTGGTGGCCTCGCATCCATTGCACGTGCCCGGACTGGGCGCGGAGCGCCATCTGGTCGAAGTGGGCAGGTCGCCGGACTGGGACAAGACGCGCTGAGGCATAATCCACAGCCCGGTGTCGCGTCGATGCCGGCTCTGCGAAGGAATCACACGCCGCATGGCTCGCATCATCGCCATCGCCAACCAGAAGGGCGGGGTCGGCAAGACCACGACCGCGGTCAACCTGGCCGCCGCGCTTGCGCGCACGCCGAAGCGTGTCCTGCTGATCGACCTGGATCCGCAGGGCAACGCGACCATGGGCAGCGGC
>JBKJOY010000334.1:0-3566 GCA_046595415.1 Thermomonas sp. | reverse complement strand
GCCGCGGACCACCATTGTTTCGGTCGGCGCCGACGCCGCCATTCCCGCAGACGCCAAGGTCATTGACCTCGGCAATGCCACCTTGCTGCCGGGCTACATCGATGCGCACACCCATATCGCCAGCGACCACGATGACAACTGGGCGCAGGGATTCTATGACGGGATGTTGCGCTTCCCGGTGGAGCAATCGTTCCATGCCGGGCGCAATGCCAAGGTCACGCTGCTCGCCGGGATCACCAGCGCGCGCGAAGTGGGCGCCGAGGAATTCATCGACGTGGCCCTGCGCAACGCGATCAACGCGGGCCTCACCGAAGGTCCACGCATGCTGGTTGCCGGCCATGCGCTGGGGTCCACCGGCGGCCATTGCGACAGCTCGCCGTTTCCGCCCGAGCGGGTCAAGCCGTCCGGTCCGTTAGAGGGCGTATGCAATGGTCCGGAAGAATGCCGCCTGGCCACGCGATTGCAGATGAAGTACGGCGCCGACGTGATCAAGATCTGCGCATCTGGTGGAGTGTTGTCTGAATCCGATCCAGTCGACGTGCCACAACTCACGCCCGCCGAACTCACCGCGATCATGTCCGAAGCCCACGCTTGGGGCCGCAAGGTGGCCGCGCACAGCCATGGCGACCTGGCCGCGAAGCAGGCGATCGAGGCCGGGGTTGATTCGATCGAACATGGCAGTTTCCTGCAGCCGGCCACGCTGCAGTTGATGAAGCAAAAAGGCGTGTATCTGGTGCCGACGCGGTTGGCGCTGGTGTGGACGCTTGGCCACGCCGATACCTATCCGCCGAAGATCGCGGCCAAGGCGCGCGCGGCCGGCGCGGCGCATGACCGGATGTTCAAGAATGCGCTGAAGATCGGCGTGCCTATCGCGTTCGGCACCGACTCTGCGGTGTCACCGCACGGCATGAACGCCCAGGAATTCGGCGACATGGTGGACCTGGGCATGACGCCATCGGCCGCGCTGTTGAGCAGCAGTCAAGGTTCGGCGAAGTTGCTGGGGATTGATGCCGAAACCGGCACGCTGGAAGCCGGCAAGTTCGCCGATATCGTGGCGGTTCCGGGCGATGTACTGCAGGACATCCGCGCAACCGAACGACCTGTATTCGTGATGAAACAAGGCGTGGTGGCCCGGGGGAATTAACCCGCGTCACGAGGCCAGGGATTTTAGCGGCCAGCACACGTTGTCCATGACATCGTTGGTTCGATCAGGGTTTTGAGAACCTCACTGGAGTCCGGCATGAGCGATCGCATATCTCCGCTACTTTCCACGCTGGTGGCCACGCTGCTGGTGGCCTCGACACCGACGACGGCAGTGCCCGCGCCCGCCGTGCACGACATCGTCATTCGCAACGGGATGATCTACGACGGCTCTGGCGCCAAGCCGTATCCAGGCGAAGTGGCCATCGACGGTGATCGCATCGTCTATGTCGGCCCCGCCCGCCCCTCGAAAGGCAAGCTCGAGATCGACGCCAAAGGCCATGCGATTGCACCTGGCTTCGTCAACATGCTCGCGCACCCGGAGGAATCGCTGATCGCCGACGGCCGCGCCCTGAGCGACATCAAGCAGGGCATCACCCTGGAGGTGATGGGCGAGATGTCGATGGGGCCGCTGAGCCCGGAGATGAAGAAGCTGGCAGTCGAACGCCAAAGCGACATCAAGTACCCGGTCGATTGGACCACGCTCGGGCAGTACCTGGACATGCTGCAGAAGCGCGGCATCGCCCCCAACGTCGCATCATTCGTCGGTGCTGGCACGGTGCGCACGGTGGTGCTCGGCGAAGGCGATGTGCAGCCAACTCCCGAACAGCTTCAGCAGATGCAGGCGTTGGTGAAGCAGGCGATGGAGGAAGGTGCGATGGGCGTGAGCACGGCACTGATCTATGCGCCAAATAATTACGCCAAGACGCCGGAACTCATCGCGCTGGCGAAAGAGTCAACCCGCTGCGGCGGCATCTACTCGGTGCACATGCGCAGCGAGGGCGACCGGATCGAAGCGGCCTTGCAGGAAACCATCGACATCGCCAAGGCCAGCGGCGGCCCGGCCGAGGTCTATCACCTCAAGATGTCCGGCCATGACAACTGGAACAAGCTCGATACGATCATCGCCACCATCAACGACGCGCGCGCACACGGCGTGCGTATCACCGCCGACATGTACACCTACACCGCTGGCGCGACGGGCCTGGACGCGGCGATGCCGCCCTGGGTGCAGGACGGCGGCCTGGAGAAATGGATCGAGCGCCTGAAGGATCCCGCCATCCGCAAGCGCGTGGTCGCCGAGATGGGCAATGCGCACCCGGCCGATTGGGAAAACCTGCTCGGCGCGTCGGGTGCTGAAGGCACGGTGTTGCTGGCATTCAAGAATCCCGCGCTCAAGCCGTTGACCGGCAAGAGCCTGGCGGAAGTCGCAAAAATGCGCGGCGTCAGCGCGCAGGACGCTGCGATCGACTTGGTGATCGAAGACGGTACCCGGGTCGGCATCGCCTATTTCCTGATGAGCGAGGACAACGTGCGGCGCCAGACCTCGCTGCCATGGATGAGTTTCAATTCCGACGAAGCCGCGTACGCGCCGGAAGGCGTGTTCCTGCTATCTGGCGCACACCCGCGCGCCTACGGCAACTTCGCCAGGCTGTTCGCCACCTACGTGCGCAAGGACCACGCGCTCAGCGTGCAGGAGGCGGTGCGCAGGCTGACCTCGTTGCCGGCCGACACCCTGTCGCTGGCTGATCGCGGCCGGCTCAAGGTCGGTAACTTCGCCGACGTCGTGGTGTTCGATCCCGACACGATCCAGGACCACGCCACCTTTGCGAAACCACACCAGCTGGCGACAGGCGTGAGCGATGTCATCGTCAATGGGATGCTCGCACTCAAGGACGGCGAAGCATCCGGCGCGGCCAGCGGACGCTTTGTGCACGGGCGTGCCTGGACCGGGGGCGGTGGTCGTTGCAAGGCGTCGGCAAGCGACTGGGGCTGGAGCAAGTAGCGGCCGGTACCTGAATCTGTTGCGGCCTTGCCGCTTGACCCGCTTAGCCATTCCCACACGGTAACAACGGCAAGGCTGACCGTTCTTTTCGAGTTTGGTTCCAGCTCGGGCATTCCGCATCCACGGCATTGGTAATGGCTGCCCCTTCGGCAGCGCGTGGCTTGTGTGCCGTGCATGTTGAAATCGTTACGGCGCCGACCTGCGAAACAGCTTCAGGGACACGTGCCCCTGCCCCATTGTTGCGGGGTCAAGAACAGGCTGCTGGCCAAAATCTTTTTCTATGATGTCGATTGCCATTCCCGTGATTCGTCTTGTATGTACGAGCACACGCATAGTGACTCGAAATATCCAGACCACGGGAGCATTGAGATGGCAACGCCAATGAACAAGAACACCATCTGCCTCTGGTACGACGGCACCGCCCTCGATGCTGCGACCTTTTACGCGGCAACATTTCCGGACAGCGCGGTGGGGACGGTTTACCGTGCACCGAGCGACTATCCAGCAGGCATGCAAGGCGATGTGCTGACGGTGGAATTCACTGTGCTCGGGATTCCTTGTCTCGGCCTCAACGGCGGGC
>JBKJOY010000304.1:0-3320 GCA_046595415.1 Thermomonas sp. | reverse complement strand
GCGCGTCGTGGTGCAACGCTGGCCGGCCGTACCGACTGCGCCAAAAACAATGGCCGGGATCGCCAGCTTCATGTCGGCGGTTTCATCAACAATAATCGCGTTGTTGCCGCCCAATTCCAGCAGGCTGCGGCCCATGCGGCGTGCGCAACGCTCACCGACCGTGCGGCCGATCTTGGTGCTGCCGGTGAAGCTGATCAGCGGAATGCGCTTGTCATCGACGAAAGCTGAAGCGAGGTCGGTGCCGGCGTCGTTGAACAGATAGAACAGGTCCGGGAAGCCGCCTTGGCGCAGCGCTTCGTTGCAGATTTTCATGGAGGCAATCGCGGACAACGGGGTCTTGGGCGATGGCTTCCAGATGCAGATATCACCGCATACCGACGCCACGAATGCATTCCAGGCCCACACCGCCACCGGGAAGTTGAACGCGCTAATGATGCCGACCAAACCGATGGGATGCCACTGCTCATACATGCGGTGGCCCGGTCGCTCGCTGTGCATGGTCAGGCCGTACAGCTGGCGTGACAGGCCGACCGAGAACTCGCCGATGTCGATCATTTCCTGCACTTCGCCATCGCCTTCCGGCTTCGACTTGCCCATCTCCAGCGCGACCAGCGAACCCAGCGCGTCCTTGTGCGTACGCAACGCGTCGGCGCACAGACGGATGGCTTCACCGCGGCGCGGCGCCGGGGTGGTGCGCCAGATCTTGAAGGCTGCCTGCGCGCGCTCGACGATGAGGTCATAGTCGGCCTGCGAGGACGCATGCACGCGGCCCAACACCTCGCCAGTGGTCGGATTGACCGGCTCGATCACGCCGGCGTCAGTGGTCTTGGACCATTCGCCATTGCCGAGGTACGTGCCGGATTCCTCGGCCTTGAGGCCAAGCGCGGTGAGGACGGGGTGTGACATGGGGAACTCCAAATTACGAAAGACAGGGGATCACTGGAGGCAGGATCGTGCTCATACGTGGTGACCCCGGCGCGATTCGAACGCACGACCTGTCCCTTAGGAGGGGACCGCTCTATCCAGCTGAGCTACGGGGCCAACTAACCCGCGATTTTCGCAGAGAACGGACGCCACGGCCATCGAAAAGGCATTTGCCTACAGCTGCAAGCGGGGTTCAGGCGGGCCAGCGACGTGATTCCGGTCTCGTCAGCTGCGACGTTGGCCCGTTACAGTGCTTGCATCACCCACTCGGTCCCAGCATGGCCAAGCCCACTTCAAGTCCCACTGCCTCCAAGCGGCGCAGCGCCTATGTCTGTACCGAATGCGGCGCCGACCACGCCAAGTGGCAGGGGCAGTGCGAAGCCTGCTGCGCTTGGAATACGCTGGCGGAAATCACCTTGGAGAGTGCCGCGCAGGCGAAGGCGCCAGCGTCGCGACGCGGTAGCTGGGCGGGCAAGATTGATGCGCCGAGCGTGACCGCGCTGGCCGATGTGCGCCATGGCGAGGAATCACGCGTGTCCACCGGCATCGGCGAGTTCGACCGCGTGCTGGGTGGCGGTTTGGCCGAGGGTTCGGTGGTGCTGGTGGGCGGTGATCCGGGCATCGGCAAGTCCACCTTGCTGTTGCAGGCCTTGGCGTTGATGGCGCCCCGCATGCCGGGCTTGTACGTCACCGGCGAGGAATCACTGGCGCAGGTGGCCGGGCGCGCGGTGCGGCTGGGCCTGTCGCTGGATGGGCTGCAAGGTCTGGCGGAAACCTGCGTCGAACGCATCCTTGAACATGCGATCGCCATGCGACCGCGCTTGGTCATCGCCGACTCGATCCAGACCTTGTGGACGGAATCGCTGACAGCGGCGCCGGGCTCGGTGAGCCAGGTACGCGAATCCGCTGCGCGACTGGTGCGTTACGCGAAGGAGACCGGAACCGCGGTGTTTCTAGTCGGCCACGTCACCAAGGAAGGTGGGATCGCGGGGCCGCGTGTGCTCGAGCATATGGTGGATGCCGTGCTGTACTTCGAGGGCGACTCGGGTAGTCGCTTCCGCGTGCTGCGTGCCTTCAAGAATCGCTTCGGCGCGGTCAATGAACTCGGTGTGTTTGCGATGGGCGACAAGGGCCTGCGCGAGGTGCCGAATCCCTCCGCGATCTTCCTGTCCGGCGCCAGCGCCGGCCAGCCAGGCAGCTGCGTGATGGTGACGCGCGAGGGCACGCGTCCGCTGTTGGTGGAGGTGCAGGCGTTGGTCGATGCCTCGCCGCTATCGAATCCGCGTCGGGTCGCGGTGGGTATGGAAGCCAATCGCCTCGCAATGTTGCTGGCCGTGCTGCATCGGCATGGCGGTGTGATGGTGGGTGACCAGGACGTTTTCGTGAACGTGGTCGGAGGCATCCGCGTTCAGGAAACCGCGGCGGATCTGCCGGTGTTGTTGGCGGTGTTGTCATCACTGCGCGATAGGCCGCTTGCCGATAAAACGATTGCTTTTGGCGAGGTCGGTTTGTCAGGTGAAATTCGCCCTGTGCCCAATGGCGAAGAGCGGCTGCGTGAAGCAGCCACGCATGGATTCAAGCGCGCGATCGTGCCCAAAGCAAACGCGCCGAAGGTGTCACCAAAAGGCATCGAGGTGATTGCGGTGCAACGATTGTCGGAAGCACTCGAACAAGCGTGACGCCATATCCACGGCGTTGCCTCGACATAGCCGATGCAATTTAGGTCATTGATCCGGGTTCAATGCCCGCCACCGGCCGGCGCCCCGGCCTTGGCGCCGAAAGGCGGCCTGGCGATCCATACGAACACGATCACACTCAGGAAAATGATCCCGAGTAGATGGAAGATCTCGTTGAAACCAATCTGCAACGCTTGTTGCGAAATCATCCGGTCCAGCACATAGGCGCCGCGCTGGAGGTCGCCACCGCCATAGCGGGTCAGGGTGTCCAGCATTGCCGGATTGGTTGCGCCGATGTGTTCGGTGAGTTGGGCATGGTGCACGGCGGTGCGCTGCGACCAGGCATAGATGGTCAGTGAAGCGGCGAAGCTGCCGCCCAGGGTTCGCACGAAGGTCATCAGACCCGAACCCGCGGAGATCTCGTGGGGCTCCAGGTCCGAAAGCAGGATCTGCAAGACGGGCATGAAGAACAATGCAACGCCGAGCCCTTGCAGCAACTGCACATAGGCCACGTGCTCGAAATCCACGGCCAGGTTGAAGTGCGAGCGCATGAAACTTGTGCCGGCCATCACGATGAAGGCGAGCGTGGCCAGCATGCGCAGGTCGAACTTGCCTGCATATTTGCCAATCAATGGCGCCAGGATCACCGGCAGGAATCCAATCGGTGCGGTGGCGAAACCCGCCCAGATCGCGGTATAGCCGAGGTTGCGCTGCAGCCAG
>JBKJOY010000221.1:0-5631 GCA_046595415.1 Thermomonas sp. | reverse complement strand
GTCCAGCAGGTTGATGATGCGGCCCTCGTACGGGAACTGCATCACCGAACTGGTCACCGAGATACCTCGTTCCTTTTCCAGCGCCATCCAGTCGGAGGTCGCATGGCGCGCGGCCTTGCGTCCCTTGACCGAGCCCGCCATCTGGATGGCCCCACCGAACAGGAGGAGCTTCTCGGTCAGCGTGGTCTTGCCGGCATCGGGGTGGGAAATGATGGCGAAGGTGCGGCGGCGCGCAGCTTCTGAGGTGACTTCTGACATTGCGGAATTATACCGGCCCGGTCAGCATGGCCCTAGCAGAAGACTGAGGGTTGCCATGCAAGACGACGCCACGCTCGCCCTCGACGAACAGGCTCAGGCCGCCGCCGGACTGCCCGCATCGATCGGCCCCTATCGCGTCGTGAGCCTGTTGGGCGAGGGCGGCATGGGCCGCGTCTATCTGGCGCGGGAGACCAATCCGGCGCGTGATGTGGCATTGAAGGTGGTGCGTGGCATCTCCACCGCGGCGTTGGAGCGTTTCCGCCGCGAGATCGCGCTGCTCGGGCAACTGGAACATCCTGGCATCGTGCGCCTCTATGCTGCGGGCGAGGACACCGTCGGCGGCCTGCCATCACCGTGGTTCGCGCTGGAAGTGGTGCGCGGCCCGGACTTGCGCGGTTACCTGCAGCAGGAGAAGCCTGACCTGCCGTCACGCATCGTCCTGCTGTCGAAGCTCGCACGCGCCGCGCATTTCGCCCACGAACGCGGCATCGTGCATCGGGATCTGAAGCCGTCGAACGTGCTGGTGGACGAACACGGACAACCGAAGATCCTCGATTTCGGCATCGCGCGCCTGCATGGCGAGGCGGGCGGCGAAATGACCCAGCTCGGGCAGGTGGTCGGCACCTTGCCGTACATGAGCCCCGAGCAACTGGCTGGCCACGGCCACGAGGCCGATGCGCGCAGCGATGTCTATGCATTGGGCGCGATGGGTTATGAGTTGATATCGGGTCAGCTCCCGCATCCGCGGCTGACCACGTCGACCCTGTTCGAGGCGCTGGACATCGTGCGGCGCGAGGTGCCGGAACCGCTGGAACGCCTGAATCGCAATGCGCGCGGCGACCTCAATGTGGTGGTGATGAAGGCCTTGGCCTCCGAACCTTCGCAGCGTTACGCCACCGCTGCTGCGTTTGCAGATGATCTTGATGCGGTGTTGGCTTCGTTGCCGGTGCGCGCACGTGCACCGACGCGCGCGTATCGTGCGGCACGTTTCGTGCGGCGTCACCGCGCCTTGAGCATCGCGGCCGGCATCGTGTTCGCCGCGCTGCTGACCGCTACGATCGTGAGCACGCTGGCGGCGCAGCGCGCACGCGTGGCGTTGGCCGAGGCGCAGGCGCGTGCCAATGAGCTGGCGGCCGTGAACGGTTTCGTGGAAACCATGCTGACCGAAGCGGATCCGGACACAGGTGGTTCGGCTGATATGCCGATGCGCGAGGTGCTTGAGCGCGCCGAACTGACCCTGAATGACCGCAAGGGAGAACCGCGTACGGAAGGCCAGGTCGCGTTGTTGCTGGGGCGCGCATGGAGCGGGCTGGGCGAGAGCAAGCACGCCCAGGCCGTCCTGGACCGTGCGCAGCGCTGGCTGGATAGCGGGTTTGGCGCCGACAGCAACGAAGCCATGCAGGTCCGTTTCACCCGCATCGAAGACGCCGCGCGGACCAGTGAGCCGGAACGCATGCTGTCGCTGGCGACCGACCTGAAGCAACGCCTGTCACATATCGATGCCGACTGGGCGCGCGCGCTGGCGTTCAGGACCCAGATCCTGCGTGCACAGGGGCTTGAAGAATCGGGCGACGTGGATGGTGCGATTAAACTGGATCGTGCTCTGTTGGCGGATCGGGCGCTGCCAGCCATGCCGGATGCACCAGAAGTCACCGACACCCTGCGCCACAACCTGGCCTACACACTCAACAACTCGGGTGAATTTGTCGAGTCCGAGCGTCTGCTGAGGGAGACGCTCGCGTCCGAAACCAGGCGGATTGGCCCCGATCATCCACAGACCCTGTACACCAAGAAGGCGTTGGGACAGTCGCTGCACCGCCAAGGTCGGCTGGATGAAGCCGTGCTGCTGTATGCCGAGGTCTACGAGAAGCGCCTTAAGCGCTATGGCCCCGATCATCCACTCACCCTGGGTTCCGGGGGGCAACTTGCTGCCGCCTACAACACGCTCAACCGACCCGCGGAAGCAGAGCCGCTCCTGCGGCGATCACTTGACGTGCGCAAGGCGCGGGGCGAGGGCGGATCGCTTGAGGCGATCGTTGATCGGGTGTTGCTGGCCACCACGATGGAAAAGCTCGCGGATTTCGACCAGGCGATTGCCATCGCGGACGAGGCCATCGCGCTGGAAGACGGCAAGCCCAATCGCGATACGGTGTCTGCGCGCAACGTGAAGGCGACGGCGTTGTTGCATGCAGGACGCGTCCGTGACGCGAAACAGATGTGGGACGAGGCCTTGGCGCTGGCGCCCACTGCAATGGGCACTTCGTACCCGAACTACGCGGTCATCCTGGCGAGTTCGGCCGATGCTGAACTGGCGCTCGGCAACCTTCAAGGCGCGCGTCAAAAGCTGGAACCGGCATTGGCAGCGCTCAAGGGCAAGCAGGGCCCCAGCCATCCCCGGACGCTTGAAGCTGCGAAGCGACTGGCCGAAACCTACGACCGCCTTGGCATGCAGGCGCAGGCGACGGCACTGCGCATCGAGTTCCCCGGCCAGGGGCCACGGGACACCAAATGACGGTGTGGCTGGTCATCGCGCTGCTGCTTGCGGCGGCGGCTGCCGCCTGCATCGCAAGCAACGTGCGCTTGCGCAACTTGCGCATGGAATTGGATGATCGCGAAGCGAGCAGCGAACGTGTCGCGTGTGCAAGAGATCACCTGGTTCGCGAGCAAGCGATCGCGCAGGAACGCGAACGTATCTATTCCGACCTGCACGACGATCTTGGCGCGAAATTGCTGGGCATGATCTATCGCGCCGAATCACCGGTGCAAGCCGACCTGGCGCGCGCGATCCTGCAGGATCTTCGCGATGTGGTGACCCGTTCGCGCGGCACCCCCGGTACCCTGGGCGACGTGCTGCTGGATATTCGGGCCGAGGCAACCCAACGGCTGGCGGTGGTCGATATCAGCCTGGATTGGGATGAGCCGGGTGACTTGCCCGATCCGCGGCTGGATACCGGCCATGCCCTGCACCTGCATCGCATCGTGCGCGAGGCCATCAGCAATACCATCCGCCATGCACAGGCACGGCACCTGCGCATCCGGATTCGCGCGCGTAATGGCGAGCTGCTGCTGGAGCTCAGTGATGACGGCAGCGGCGTGTCCAAGCAAGTGCCGTTGGGCAGCGGCATGCGCAACATGCGCACGCGCGCCGAGGAATTGGACGGCCGCATCGATTGGATCGCCGGGACCGAGGGCGGGGCCAAGGTATTGCTGCGCGTTCCGTTGGAATCCGTGGCATGAGCACCCCTACTATCTACACGCGTGCCTTGGTGGTGGACGATTTGGTCGAAGCCAGGCAGTGGCTGGTGACGGCCTTGCAGGCGGCATTTCCCGGGATCGAAGTCGACACCGCCGGCAGCCTCGGCGAAGCCCTTGCCAAGATCGAGCCGCCGCCGGCGCTGGCATTGATCGACCTCGGCCTGCCCGATGGCAATGGCACGCAGTTGATCGAGGCACTGCGCGCACGCGGTGCCGAAACGCTGTGCATCGTCTCCACCGTTTTCGATGACGATGCGCACCTGTTCCCGGCGTTGCGAGCGGGCGCACACGGTTACGTCTTGAAAGACCGCGATCGGGATATGCTGGCTGGGATGTTGCGGGGCATCGCGGCCGGTCAGCCACCGTTGTCGCCGTCGATTGCTCGTCGCGTGTTGCGGCACTTCCAGCCGCTGCCCACGGGGCCGGTTGACGAAGCGGCGCTCACGCCACGGGAAACCGATGTGCTGCGGCTCACTGCGAAAGGGTTGACTTTGCAAGGCGTGGCCGACGCGCTGGGCATTTCGCGGCATACCGTGTCCGGCTACCTCAAGGACATCTATCGAAAGCTAAGCGTCTGTACGCGTGCTGAAGCCACGCTGGAAGCCGCGCGGCGCGGGCTGGTCGCGCCCTGAGTTGCGCCTGGTTCGCTTCCCAAGGACACGCCAGTAACCGTCCCGACTTGAAGCCGGTGCCCACTCTTCCATAGTCGACGGGCGCATCGTCTTCCCTGCAGGCGCGTTTGCCTACCCCGTGATCACGGGGGTGCGAGCATCCCGCGCATACGGAACGGAATCGAGATCAGGCGCATGCCGCGATTGACCTGCACCGCGAAGTGCAGGTGCGGGCCGGTGGTGAATCCGGTATTTCCGGACAGGCCGATCTGCTGGCCCGCCTGGACCTGCTGCCCGACCCGTACCAGCACGCCATCGGTCTTGAGGTGCGCGTACAACGCCATGGTGCCGTCGTCATGCAGGATGCGCACGAAGTTGGCGCGCCCGCCGTAAGCCTTTTTCGTCAGCCCGGCCTTGCTGAAATCCGATTCCACTTGCATCACGGTGCCGCCGCGTGCCGCCATGATCGGCGTACCGATGTCGGCGGCGAAATCCAGCGCATAGCGGTTTTGTTCGTCGTCATGGCTGAACTGGCCATCGAATCCCTGATCGATTCGGCTGCGCGGCTGCTGCAGTGGTGGCAGGTATTCGACATCCCGAGGATGTGCGCTGGGATTGCCGGGAACGCCGCGCAGGCTCAACTCGAATGAGCCATTGCGGCCCGGCGCGTCCGCGCCCAGACGCGCCACCAGGACACTTCCATTCGCAGGCACGGTGGCTCGAGCGGGCAACGCGGGATCGGCGCGCACATTGCTGCTGCGGGTAAACGACAGCATCACTTCAATGGGCCCCGCCAAGCTGTTGTCCGCCCACGCCAGGTAATTACCGTCGCCGGCCTCGATGCGTAATTGCGCAATCGCGTGAGGTTCGACTGCAACGGGGATGACCCGGACCTTCGCAGCCAGGATGCCTTGCGGCGGATGGTCGCCATAGTGCGCCGCCCCGCGTGCATCCACCCAACGGTAGACCTGGCGGATATCTGCACCGACTGGCAACGCCAGCAAAAGCAAGGACCACATGCTGGTGATCAGGAAGGCAAGGCGTTGGGTTCGGCCCATGCCGCCAGTATGTCGGAACGCTGCCGTGGCGTCCTTATGACATTGGGTTATTTATATCTCTTTATCAAGATAAAGAGATTGACAGTAGCAATTCGCTTGGCCAGACTGCGGTCATCCATCGAGACCGGCTGAGGGACAGGCCCGAAGAAGCCGGGGCAACCCGATGGAGACGACCCACGTGGTGGTCTCCATCCCGGTGCCAAATCCTGCGGGGACCTGCGTGTCCACCGGAAGATGGTTGCGCTGTCGTGCTTGTCACGGCTCCCGCATCCGCCAGCGTTGCCGGCCTTCCGATACCCCGCGAGACCCGATGGATCCATCCATCCGGGGAATCGCCATGAGTCTTGCCGAACGCACCAAACCCATTTCGCAGCCTGACCCTCGCGGTGTGGCCATACGTGCGTCGGCGTCTGTGCCTGTGGACACCAACGCCGTGCGCGGTTGCATCG
>JBKJOY010000113.1:0-13093 GCA_046595415.1 Thermomonas sp. | reverse complement strand
GGCGAAATTGCCGACCACCGAATCCCAGCCCAGCGCGGCCTTCAAGGGTTCACCCTCGAACCAACTATCGAGCAATTCGCCGGCGGACTTGGTGAACAGGTCCAGCAGGTCGCGGCGCCCGCGCATGTCCAGTGACTTGAGCTGTTTCGCGGCGGATGCGGAATTGATCCAGTCGGCCAGCACGAAGCGATCACTGACATTCGGTGGCGTGCGCTGCATCAGTTCGCGCAGCACCACGACGATGCGGTCGAGCATCGCGTAATAATCGGGCAGCCGTTGCGCGTCGCGCGTCGACCACCTCGCGACTTCCGAATCCGTGTGTTCGCCACCGAGGCGGAAACTGCGGCCATCGGGCAGCGGCAGGAAATTGGCATACGAGCGCTCGACCACGCGCAAGCCGTGTTCGGCAAGCCGCAAGTCCGCGATGACCTTGGGATTGAGCAGGCTGACCGTGTAGCTGGCCAGCGAATTTCGGAAGCCCGGATGGAATTCCTCGGTCACCGCCGCGCCGCCAACAATCCCGCGCCGCTCCAGCACGCGAACTTTCAGGCCGGCCCCTGCCAGGTAGGCAGCGCAGACCAGGCCGTTATGGCCACCGCCGATGATCAGGACGTCGTCGTGTTGGGGCATGGCATCGATCGCGAAGGCAAACCCCGATGATCCATGGCTGGCCGCTAAAACGGAAGCTGCAACTCAGCTGTGCTGTGCGTCCACGGCCTCGCGGAACATGCGCGCGCCTGCTTCCAATCCATCCGGGTACGCGTCGACCCAGGACGCAACGATCAACATGTAATCGTCAGTACCGACCGAAGCACGGTAACCGGGCAAGCCTTGCGGGTGCTTGCCGCCCTGCAGGATCGGCATGGCCTGCGTCGAGCGCAACGAAGCCGGCGTTCCGCCGTGTCCGGCTGCCTGTCCATGTTCACCGGAGGTCACGTACCAGTCGGCGCCGAAACGCTCCAGCCAGCCATCGAGCACGTCATGCGCGATCCCCCAGCGTGGATGCCGCGTCAACAGGTCGCTGAAGGTGTTGTGCGACAGGATCGGCACCCGGCGCTGCCGGGCCAGCATCGACAGCGTTCCCAGTCCCTGGATCGCCGGCGCCACCAGCACCGCGTCCACGCCATGTTCCTGCACGATGTCCCAGCGTTCGCCGAGCTCTTCGGGCTCACAGATCAAGTTGGCCAGGTAACCCTTGGGCTCCCCGGTGCGCTCCCTTGCGGCATCGCGCGCCGAGATCATTGCTTGCACATGCAGGCGGAAGTTTGCATTGGTGTCGAACACCTGCAACTCGTCGTCTTTGACCAGGTGGAAGCCGCCGATGAGCACGTCGCGATTCAACCCGGCCATCGTCGCCGTTGACAGTCCCACGGCGGGGCGCATCGAACGGCACAACAACGGACCGCGCGCGCAGCCAAACGCCTGCCGGATACCGGCGATGCCGAAACCCGGGCCCGGCCCGAAATCACCAGGCAGGTCCAGCGACATCAGCTGGAAGCGTGTCAGGAAGCCAAGCCGCGGCAATTCACCGACCGCGACGTTGAGCAATTGTGCAGGCTTGCTGGCCAGCAGGCGACGCGGAACCGCAAGTTGCACGTCCCAATCACGCTCGCGCTCACCTGGCGCCGCATAGACCTCGGTCTCCAGCTGGTAGGGCTGCAACTCCGACGGGGGCGATGCGCCTGCGGGATGAACGTCCAGCACGCGGATGGTCCATTCGCCCAGCATGGCGGGTGTCACATGGCCGCCAATCGTGGTGGTGGCGCAACTTTGTTCCATCGCCATGGCCATGGCGGTGGCCTCTCCATCCTGGGTCGAGCTGACCCGGTAGCTGGCGCGAACGTAGTCCGTCGGATCCAGCTCATCCGCCCACAGGAACAACGCCGGATGTTGCGCGCGCGGCATGTTTCCAGAACTCATCGCAGCAGGTCCTCCAGCTGGCACGCCTGCTGCCAGTCTTCGATCGTGGTGATTTTCACATTGGTTTTCTCGCCGGGCACGACATGCACCGCCAACCCGGCCAAAAGCGCCAGCTGGATGGTCGATTGCCCGTACCAGTGCGGCGCATCTGCCTGGCACGCCAGCATCGCCTGCATGTGGTGGCGGGCGAATGCCTGCGGCGACTGGAAAATGCCCACTTCGTCCCTTGCGTAGGCCTCCAGCACGCGTCCATCGCGCAGACGCGCCACCGGGACTTCCGGATCCAGGAACGCCCCGGCGCATCCATATTGGCGTGCAGTCTCCAGCACCCTCTCCATCAATGCGCGGCTTGCGAACGGCCGGGCAACGTCGTGCACGATCAACCAGTCACCGCGTGCCACGTGGGCCAGGCGAGCGATGCTGTCCTGTCGGGTCGTGCCACCCACGAGCACCTGGCATTGCGGAAGCAGGGCCCGTGCGGATTCGACAGCTGGTTCCGGCACTGCAACCAGCACCTCATCGGCCACCTGCAATGCCTTTTCCGCCACCCACCAAACCAGCGGGCGTCCATGCAGTTCAAGGAATGCCTTCGGCCCCAGGCCGAGCCGTTGGCCACTGCCCGCGGCGGGGATCAGACAGGACACAACCCCAGTCCCAACTGGCCTTGTCATACCGGAGCGTTCACAGGTTGTGGCAGGCGGGCGCGCACGCGGCGCACTGCAGGCAGGTCTTCGCGGGCAAGGATTTGCAGAGCCAGTGCGTCTGCTTTCGCCCAATCGCGGGCACGCAACGCATCCACCAGACGCAACAATGCCAAGGTGACCGCACGCGGCAACGAATCTGGCGTCCGCGAAGGATTGGAAACCTGCGTATCGAAATAGCGGCGGTCGTAGCCAGCGCCATTCTGAGTGCCATTCCAGTCATGCCCGTAGACAGCAACCAGATAGGTGGCCGGCGGCGAAGGGATCGACCACTCGATCCCTTCCCACATGAGCGTTTCCAAGCCATAGGCGGGGACCTCGGACGCCAGGCAGTCGGGCCAACCGAGTTCGAATCGCATCCATTCGCCACGAGGCTGCACGAACATCAGATCCACGCCGATCCCGGTCGCGCGATGGGTGTAGCCAATCACCCATTTTCGTGATGTCACAGCGTTCGGGTCGGCGTGTCGCAACATCGGCTCGTAATCGGTTGCAAATGCCGCGTACACCGCTTCGCGATCGACATCGAACGGCATCCCGAGGTCGATGTCCTTGTCATGTGGAAATGGTTGGCCCTCGCGGTACAAGGCAAGCAAGGTCCCTCCGATCAGGTGGAACGGCAAATTGGCCTGGCGCAGCAGCCTGGCTACCGCGATCAAGGTCTCGCGCACCTGTGTGCCATCGGCAGCTTGGGTGTCGATGGGCCTAGTTGGTAGCGCTTGGTTGCCGTCGATCGGCATCAAGCCCAGCGCGATCAACGCGTGGCTGCGGGCCACGTCGTGGCGCGCCAGCACGCGCGCCGTTTCGGCCATTCCCAATTGCAGCCGCCAGCTGCCGGGGTTGGCCAAGAGCGCCGCTGCCAGTACGTCATGCGCCTGCGTGCCGCGGCCAATCAACCGCAGCATCTGTGCGTAGTTGATGGCCGCCGCTTCCAAACCGGGGTTCAATCGCAGTGCGTGATGCAAGGCCTGGGCCGCATCACGCCGTCGCCCAAGGTGCCAGCTGGCCACGCCGAAATTGACCCAGGCATCGCTGTTGCTCTGATCCAGTTCCAATGATCGTTGCGCGTGCTTGAAGGCCCCTTCCGCGTCGCCCAACGCGATGCCCAGCGCCGCCAAGTTCGACCAACTCACCTGGTGCCTCAGGTGGCACTGCGCGGCCGCCCGATAAGCCCGTTCGGCACCGGAACGATCTCCCGAGGACAGCGCATGCGTCGCGCGCTCGATATCGCGTGCATTCAACTCGGGGGTTTTGGAAACCCGCACTTCCAGTTGCAACACGTCCACTCGACCTCCTGGCGACGCGGCAGATTACCGAATTCCCGCCGCCAATAGGCGATCACGCATCGCCTCCAGCTCGCTGATCGGGCCATGCACCAGCAACTGGTCACACAAGGCCAACGCCTTCGGCCATCGACGCTGGCCAAGCGCGTCCAGCAACCTCAGCAAGCCCAGGTTGAGTGCGCGCGGCGTCGACTCAACGGTCAGTGAAGGAGTGGAAATTTGCGTATCGAACCAACGCTTGTTGAAGGAATGGCCCTCGAATTCACGTGTGGAACTTCGCCAGTCCACGCCGTAAAGAGACTCCAGATAGTCCTCCAATGGCGTCGGTACCGGCCAATCGCGCCCCTGCCAATGGAGGCTTCCGATGGCATAGTGCGGCTCGTCGAACAACAGGTGATCCGGCCAGCCTGCGCAGATCCGCACATTTCCGTCCACCGATTGCTTGAAAAACAGGTCGACGGCCACGCCTGTCGCGTCATGGGTGAAGCCGAGGCACCAGCGTTGCGCGGCTTGGGGATCCGGCACCCGCATCTGCGAAAAGCCCGTGGTGAACAGCGCGGCCACTTGTTCGCGGTCGACATCGAACGGCAAACCCAGATCAACGTCCTTGTCACCGGCAAACGGTTGCCCCTGGCGGGCGATGCCGAGCACCACACCGCCTATCAAGTGGTAATCGATGCCGGCCGCTTCCAGCCGCGCGACGGTCTCAGTCATCGCCAAAAAAAGCTTTTGCTGGGCCTCAGCGTTCTCCGGCTCCGGACCATCATCGGGCCCAGGCGTTGGCTCCAAGGTCGGCAAC
The DNA here is from genome assembly GCA_046595415.1 of Thermomonas sp. Lineage (GTDB taxonomy): Bacteria > Pseudomonadota > Gammaproteobacteria > Xanthomonadales > Xanthomonadaceae > Thermomonas. The sequence continues at coordinate 8,390 of JBKJOY010000113.1, read as the reverse complement.
AATGCCGACAGCGCAGCGAGAGCATGCACGCGAGTGGCCTCGGTATCTCCCCGCAAACGGCACACTCCGGCCATTTCCTGCTGCAGGCGCGCCGAACTGGGATTGTGCTGGAGCGCAGCGGCCAGCACTTCTGCAGCACGCGCATTGTCTGGTAGCGAACGAAACATGAGACACAGGTTGACGGCTGGCGCCTCAAGCCCGGGCGACAGTGCCAGGGCATGCCGAAACGCGCGCTCGGCATCACGCCGCTGGTTCATATGCCAACTGGCCACGCCGAAATTGACGCCTGCGTCCAAATGACGGGGATCCAGCGACAACGCGCGGAGGGCATGCGAGCGCCCCGCTTCGGCATCACCCAGGGCCACTGCAAGCGCCGCAAGGTTGCTCCATGTCGACGGATGCCGGGGCAATGCCGCCAGCACCTGCGCGTGGATTCGCTGGGCGCCCGCCCGATCCCCACGCTGCAGCATCCGGGTCGCTTCGACCACGGGCTGGCCCATCGGCTCCGGTGATTCCGCCACGCGAACATCCAGTACCAGGGCACTCATGGGCAAAACGACGCGGGCTTTGTCATAGGCATAGGGTATGCGAGGCCACACCTAAAAAATCGGCTCAAACTGGATTGAGGTCCGATATGGGTGCTCGCTTCACCTGACTGCGCGCGCCGAAGACCACCCGGTTGCGACCGGCGCGCTTGGCCTCCAGCAACGCAAGGTCGGCGCGATCCCACACTGATTCAGGGGCTTCTTCGCCGCCATGTGCGAAGGCTGCCCCGATGCTGACGGTGGTCGGGATCGGGCCTGCGCGGGTATCGAATGGCGTGCTTGCCACCGCGGCCCGCAGGCGCTCGGCAAACGCCAGCAAGGCCTGCTCTGAATCGGTGTCCACCACCAACCCGAACTCCTCGCCACCGCTGCGCGAAGGCAGGTCATTGGGCCGGGCATTTTCCTGCAACAGCAGTCCAACCCCCCGCAACACATCGTCACCAGCGCCGTGTCCATAGCTGTCGTTGACGTCCTTGAAGTGGTCCAGGTCCAGGCACAGCACCGCCATCGCTACCGGTTTGCCCAGATGGTGCGCGCGCCGGTGGCGCATGCGCCGGGCCAGTCCGCCGCGATTGAGCAGGCCGGTCAGCGCATCGAAGTCGGCCAGGCTGCGCAATTTATCCAGCAGCGACTGGTTGATCAGGTTGAGCAGGCAGCCGGCCTGCAGGATGCCGAACGCAATGAAAGCCAACAGCCACTTGGTGTTCGCCGGCAACAGTGCTGAAGCCTGGTGCCAAGCCGGTACGACCGCCTCCACGCGCATCAACGAAGCCACGGCCGAAGCCGAGAACACCAGCGCCGCCGCGCCGCGCACCACGCCACCGTCTCGCCGGAATGCTTCCCAGAACGTGACTGCGCACAAAGCTTCGAACAGCGCAGTGACACACGTGGTGAGTGCGAGCGAGACGAAGCCCATGTCCTGGGTGGCGGCCACGCCCGACAGCAGCACGGCCAGCAGGCAGAAGGAAAATACGAAACCGTTGCGGGGCAGCAGCCCGAACCACTGCCGCGTGCCGACGTACACCAACCCATAGGCCACGGCGCCTCCAGCGTGGCCAAAGGGCAACCCGGCGGCGTGGCCCCAGGTCGACATCGCCAACTGGCGCAGCAACTGCGAGAGCGGATGGATCGCGAATCCCAATACCCACAACCAGGCACCGGGCCGCCCCCCCGCCTGGCGCGCGCCGACCAGCAGCAACAGCGTCATGATCAGGGTCACGACCTGCAGGACTGCCAGCAGGGTGCTTTCAGGAGTATCCACAGGACCAGACTATCGGGCATTGCGGCCCGCCGGGCCAGACGTTTCAGGGGTGTTCCGCGCGATGTTGCAATTGAGGGCCACCCGCCACGCGAGATTTAAGTGGCGGGGCGCGGAGAAGAGACTAACTTTGCCTGACTGCCGCAAACAAAAGCCGGTGCTCGCTGCAGAGTTTCGTGTTTCCTGTTTCGCATTTTGTGCAGTTGGGGCTGGATCAGAAGTCCATGCCATCCAAGCCGCCACCGCCGCCCATGGCCGGCTAGTTTTGCCTCCAGAGCTTCGGTCACCATCGGTTCCTTGGTGATCATCAGGCCCGTGATCGCCGCCGCGTTCTGCGGTGCAGCGCGGGTGACGTTGGTCGGGTCCGGGATGCCGAATTCAATCATGTCGCCGTATCCGACGGGATGAGCTTGTAACCGACATTGTCGGTGCCTTCGCTGACACGGTTGAGTACGACCGATAGATCTTCACGCCAGATCGCGACCTTGTCGACTGTGGACAGGGTCCAGCCAGATAGCCTTGATCGGAACCATGGTAACGACGAAGGGGAAGTACTGAACGTTTGCCCCCAAAAACAGCTCATCCAACTGTGACCTGATTAACAGTTTCGAGTCACGGGCGTGCTGCGATACAGCATTACCGTCCCAAACAACAGATATTTCTGTGACGCGCATCATGCTTTCAAGAAATTTTGAACAAATTGTGACGGATGTGCGTTTGCTACATGCATTCCGTCACTTGCAATCCTATATTCCGCCGTGGCCGGCAGTTGCCGCAATCAGTTGCCTGGACTAGGGGCCCGGGCTTTCCACTTACGTAAATTTCGGGGAGTAGCACATGCAGCACCAACGTCTTGCAGCCGCCATCATTGGCGCCGTCGTAGTCCTGACCGCATCGCTGGCGGCCAACGCGAGCCACAGCTGGAACAACTATCACTGGGCACGCACTACCTCTTCATTCACCTTGCAGGTGATCGACAGCAATAGCACCAGCTGGGACGATGAATTGGGCTTGGCCCTGTCACAGTGGTCGCAATCCAGCAAGCTCGACATGAAAATCACCAGCTACGACTCATCCTCCAGCGCAAGGCAGCAGTGCGCGCCGGTAGTGGGCAAGGTTCGCTCCTGCAACTACGCGTACGGCCAGACGGGCTGGCTCGGGCTGGCGTCAATCAATCTCGACAGCCGCGGGCATATTTCGCAAGGCACCTCGAAGATGAACGATAGTTATTCCTCGTCGTTCGCCAGCCAGAACGAGCGCCGCCATGTGATGTGCCAGGAATTGGGCCATACCCTGGGTCTGGGACACACCAGCGAGGACGGTTCGAGTCAGAACACCTGCATGGACTATTCCCAGTCGTCCACCAGCACGGCGCCAAACTCTCACGATTACAGCCAGCTGGCTTCGATTTACAGCCATCTTGATACCTACAAATCGGCGAGCCTCAGCGCCGCTAAACCCACGGCTTCGCAGAGCGCGATGCTGGGACGTTTGCCGATGGGCATCAGGGTACGAAAGGGCGTATTCGATGAACTCTGGGCGGCGCCGGATGGCGCGGGTGGCACTTGGATTCACCACATCACCTTGGCTCCAGGCTTTGAACACACCGAGCTGCTAGACGGAAACGATTAAGCCTGTTGAGATGTGCCGTCGGGTAACGAAAACGCCGGGGTCAGACCCGGCGTTTTTTTGTCCGGGCGGGTGACGTGCACCCCTGGCGCACGATTATTTCGGTCGCGACGACCAGTGAATGTGGACGATGCGCCAGTCGCCACCGAGGTTGTTCAACACCATCGTCTCGGTGCTAAGCAGGGTCATCGGTTTGCCGTCCTTGCTTGCGTGCAGTTCGCTTTCACTGCCGACCCATGCGAGGCCGCCTGCGATCCGCGCCTGCCGAGCCTTGAGCTGGCTGTGGGTGCCGGCAAGGAATTGTGCATCAGCGATCGCGTGGTACCCCAAGTATTCTGCGCTGCTGCGTTCGGCGCCACCCGATTCCAGAATCAGCACTGCAGGATCCAGCAGGGTTTCCACCGTCTTCATGTCGCCCGCGGCAAGCGCCTCGCCGAAACGGTCGACCACCTTCACCGCCGCTTCGGCCTCAGGCGCAATATCGATTGCGGGAGCAGCATCGACCTTATGCGGAGGGTGTGCAGGCGCTTCAGGTAGCGTTTGCGCCGCGGCGGTCACTAACCCGCCGGCCAGGAGTACCAGAACAAGTGACGTGGGAAAGGTTTTCATGCTTGGCGGCTCCAGTGAGTCAATCAAGGTGATCCTGGCCATCGTAATGCTTTGATGATGTCGAAGCCGGATGCGAGTCACCCGTGCCGTCGGCAGGGCTATGCCAGTCGGCCGCGGAGTCGGGCTGGCCGCAAGCCTCGGACATCGTCGCGGCCACGCAACCAAAAACCCCCGCCTCCCTGCGGGGTTTCGTGCGTCACGTTTAATGCAGTTGAGGTTGGCTCACAGATACATGCCGCCCTTGGCCGGCTCGTCTTTCTTCGGAGCCTCCACCGCCGTTGTTCAAGTGGTGATCATCAGGCCCGTGATCGCCGCCGCGTTCTGCAGTGCAGTGCGGGTGATCCTGGTCGGTTCCGGGATGCCGAATTCAATCATGTCGCCGATCTCGCCGGTCCGGGCGTTGTAGCCGAAAGTGCCCTTGCCTTCCACAAAGCTGGTGAGCACGGGCGACGGCTCGTCGCCGAGGTTAGTCACGATCTCGCGCAACTCAAGAAGGTCTCACGCTGACCGGTTTTTTTGGCGGGAAAGCAGGCCGTCGCCCGTACGGCAAACCGGGCTAGGATGAATTGCAGACCAACTCGGAGATTAAGGGCTTGCGGAACATGAGAGGACTGACGTGGGCCGCTGCGATTCTTGCGCTGACAGCGTGTGGCCGCGAACAAAGCGCCCAGCCATCCACCCCGCCGGGCGTCGCGGCGGCCACCAGTATTGATTTTGCGCATGTCGATAACTATGCCGCACCGCCGCTGCCCGCTTATTTCGACGCAACCGTGGCCGCGCTGGACAACAGCCCGGCGTCCAACCCCATCAATGACAGGATGGCGACGCTCGGGCGGGTGCTGTTCCACGATCTGCGGTTAAGCACCAACAACCGGGCTTCCTGCGCCTCCTGCCACCAGCAACGATTCGGCTTCACCGATTCAATGCGGTTCAGCAACGGGATCAGCACTGCCGGCATCACCGATTTCCACGCCATGCGGCTCGGCAACCTGCGTTATTGGCAACCGGGCACCACGTTTTGGGATCGGCGCGCCGCCAATGTGGAGGCGCAGGCGAGCCAACCGCTCCATAGCCTGGTCGAGATGGGCTGGGGCGGGCCCGCGGGCGGCATCGAGACCCTGACCCGGAAGATGGCGGCGACTGCCTACTATCCAGAGCTGTTCGGCTGGGCCTTCGGCAGCACGACGATCACCGAGCCGCGCATCCAACAGGCGCTCGCCCAATTCGTGCGTGCGATGGTCTCGCAAACCAGTCGCTGGGACACCGGTTATGCGCGGGTCTTCTCCCCCACCGCGCCGAATCGATCGCTGGACGTCGACCTGCCGAATTTCTCGGCAGAAGAAAATCGCGGCCGCCGTCTGTTCATGACCGATGCGGACCAGAACGGCGCCGGCTGCGCCTCCTGCCACGTGCCGCCGACCTTCGCTTTGGCGAAGGATGCGCGCAGCAATGGTCTGGATGCCGGCGAGACACGCGTGTTCAAGGCGCCATCGTTACGCAGCGTCGGCCTGACCGGGCCTTATATGCACGACGGCCGTTTTGTGACCTTGGCGGAGGTGGTCGATTTCTATGCGACCGGTGTCAGCGACGGCCCGGCGCTCGATGATCGCCTGCGCCAGGGACGCGAGCCGCGTCGCCTCGCTCTAAACGCGGCCGACCGCGCGGCACTCATCGCGTTCCTGATGACGCTGAACGACCCCGCGCTGACCACGGACCCACGCTTCAGCGACCCGTTCCGGCGTTAGCTGGCGCGTATCGCGTAGAGGGTCGCGTTGCTGATCGCGTAGACGCCTCCGTCGGCGCCCACAAGGGTCGGCGTGTAGGCCTGGCCGATCCCGCCGTTGAGCTGTATGGCCTGCGAAAACGTGTTGGTGGTGAGGTCCCAGCGATACATTACGCCGTCCTCGTTGTTGGCGAGGATCGACTTTCGCGCCGGGTCAGCGGCCATGGTGTTGATGCACCATTCACGCCGCCCCATGCTGGTGCCTTCTTCCCGCGTCGGCCCGAGGATGCTGAGCACCTCGCGCATCACTTGCACGCCCGGCGAGATCGTATCGGCCTGGCTCGCACGCGGATCGAGGATGGCGAGTTGGTTCAGCCCGACGCCCGTGCCGACGCCCTCGTAATTGTTGTACTTCTGCGCGAGCAGATAGGTCGAGCTACCGGTGTAGGACGGCACCATCGAGGCCGGGATCACGCTCGGTGACACGTCCCACCCGAAGCTGCCCGGTACGCCCACCGGATTGAGCGAGGCATCGAACTGCAGCAGCCAGCCGCGGGCATTGTGGGTTCCGAAGGTCCTTTCCAGCACGCCGTAGAACACCCGCCCATCCGCGCCGATCACCGGCGTTGCGGTGCCATCGTCGCTGAGGCGCGCCAGGCCGCCCAGGTACGGATCGACCAGGGCGACGCTCGCGCGCGTTGCGAGCGTCGTGCTGTCGAGGGCAAGCAGGACGCCGTTCTGGGTCGTGCTTGTCGCACCACGGTTGGCCGCGATATAGACGGTGGCGCCGTCGTTGGAGAGCGCTGGCGCGCAGTTGAGCACCGGCTTCTGGATCGACACATCCCCGGCAGCCGCGGCGACGCCCACCCAGGTCCCCGTGCCGTCCGGCGCGACCCGGGCGATGCCGCTCACCAGCCCGGCGGGATTGGCGCCCGTCACCTGGAAGCCGAAGAAGATATTGCCCAGCGCGTCTGCGGTGAGCGGAGTGTTGATGAAGACGCTGGCGTCGAACGCGGCGGAATTTGCGTTGTACTGGCCGGCGCCATAGAAGACCTGGGGCGCGAACGTGCCAGCGGCCGCGTCCCCATCGCTGCGCACCAGCAGCTTGCCGCCGGCGCCCGGCGCATACAGACGGCCCTGCGGCGTGAGCAGCAGGTTATAGGGTGGTAGCCAGTTGTGCGGCGGCAGCACATAGTCGGTGGCCGCCGACCAGAGCAGCGTACCGGTCGCGCCGTTGCGGCCTTCGACGCGATAACCCCCGGTGGCCGTCGTCTTCACCGGGATGACTACGGTGTTGCGGGTCGTCACGACGGGCGAGCCGTAGTGGGTCAGCAGCGCGCCGGACGGCGTGTATTGCGGCGCGAGGTCGACAGCGGCTGTCCACGCAATGCGCCCCAGATCCTGCGAGGCGATCGCGCTCACCGCCGTATGTTGCGCATCGTGCCCATAGCCGAACCATGCCGGGCCGGTCACCGCCGGTGGCGGTGGCGGTGGTGGTGGTGGTGGCGGCGGCGGTGGAGGGGGCGGCGACGGAAGGGGATTCGACCTGCCTCCGCCCCCGCCGCACGCGGCGAGCGCGATGGACGAAGACAGCATCGTTAGCGCCTGGCGGCGCGAAAAGCCCGAAGGCGGCGGCGGGACGGGTGGATCGGGACTTTTGCTCATGGCGCGAGCATAGCCCTTCGTGCGGTGAGAGGCAGCCTGTTCGGGGGACAGGTCGACCTGGATGTTGGTGTCATGCAGAAACACGAAGCCCGGCACAAGGCCGGGCTTCGAGGTGTAGCGTGCAACGTTGGTGCGGGACTTAGAAATCCATGCCGCCCATGCCGCCCATGCCACCGCCGCCGCCCATGGCCGGCTCATCTTTCTTCGGAGCCTCGGCCACCATCGCTTCGGTGGTGATCATCAGGCCCGCGATCGACGCCGCGTTCTGCAGTGCAGTGCGGGTGACCTTGGTCGGGTCCAGGATACCGAACTCGATCATGTCGCCGTACTCACCGGTCTGGGCGTTGTAGCCGAAGTTGCCCTTGCCTTCGCTGACCCTGTTGAGCACGACCGACGGCTCTTCACCGCAGTTGGCAACGATCTCGCGCAGCGGAGCTTCCATCGCACGCTTGGTGATGTTGATGCCATGGTTCTGGTCGACGTTGTCGCCCTTCAGCTCACCCAGAGCCTGCAGGGCACGAATCAGTGCAACGCCGCCGCCCGGGACCACGCCTTCTTCCACCGCTGCACGCGTGGCGTGCAGGGCGTCTTCGACGCGGGCCTTCTTTTCCTTCATTTCAATCTCGGTCGACGCACCGACCTTGATCACCGCAACGCCGCCAGCCAGCTTGGCCACGCGTTCCTGCAGCTTCTCGCGGTCGTAGTCGGAGCTGGTCTCTTCGATCTGCGCCTTGATCTGCTTGATCCGGGCCTGGATGCCTTCGGCTTCGCCGGCGCCGTCAATGATCGTGGTGTTTTCCTTGGTGACTTGAATCTTCTTGGCGCGGCCCAGATCCTTGATCGTGGCCTTCTCCAGCGACAGGCCCACTTCCTCGGAAATCACGGTGCCGCCGGTCAGGGTGGCCATGTCTTCCAGCATCGCCTTGCGGCGATCACCGAAGCCCGGCGCCTTGACCGCAAC
>JBKJOY010000038.1:0-14655 GCA_046595415.1 Thermomonas sp. | reverse complement strand
CGAATGCGCGGTCATGCGCAGCGGCATGCGTTCGGCATCGACGATCTCATCGCGAACGATATTGGTCAGCGGCACTTCGCTGGTGGGAATCAAGTAACGCTTATGTCCAGCCTCGCCATCGCCCACTTCGGTGGCGAACAGGTCGTCCTCGAACTTCGGCAACTGGCCGGTGCCACGCATCGAATCGGCATTGACCAGCAATGGCACATTGGTTTCTTCATAGCCATGCGTGTCGGTGTGCAGGTCGAGCATGAACTGGGCCAGCGCGCGGTGCAGCCGCGCCAGTTGCCCGCGCAAGATCGTGAAGCGGGCGCCGCTCACCTTGGCGGCAGTATCGCCATCCAACCAACCATTGCGCGCGCCCAACTCAACGTGATCCTTGACCTCGAAATCGAACTTGCGTGGCCTGCTCTCGGGAAAGGGAGACCAACGATGTTGCTCGACGTTGTCGGCCTCATCCTTGCCAACCGGTACCGATGCATCGGGCACGTTCGGAATGCCCTGTGCAATGGCTTCGATGTCGGCGCGCAGTTCATCCAGTCGCGTTTCCGATGCTTTCAGTTCTTCACCGAAACCAGCGACTTCCGCCATGACCGCGGAGACATCCTCGCCCTTGCCCTTGAGCATGCCGATCTGCTTGCTGCGGGTATTGCGCAGGTTCTGCAATTCCTGAGTGCGTACCTGGAGTTGCTTGCGCTCGGCTTCCAGGGTCTCGATGTGGGCGACATCAAGTTGGAAACCTCGACTGGCCAACAGGCGTTCGGCGAGTTCGGCGGGATTGTTTCGCAACAGGGCTGGATCAAGCATGGGCGGGTCTTGCAGCGGATGAACCGGCATTATCGCCCGAGCCAACGCCTGGTGCAGACCCAGGCAGTGCATTGACCTGCGCGTTGCCAGTGCTATGCCAGAATGTGGCATGGCCGAAACGCATCCACACCTCAAATCCCTGTTGTCGCCCCGCAACTTGAAACTGCTCGCGATCGCTTTCGGCGTGGGCTTACTGCTGTTCCTGTTCCTGTGGATGGACCAGCGCAATGACACCGATTTCTTCAAGGCCACTGGGCCGAGCGCAAGCTCGGGTGACTCCGAGGCCCTGCCGGCGCCATTGCCGGCCGACGTCGCCAGGGACGACCAGAACGCCAGCGGGCTGACCCTGCCACCTGCCAGCCAACGACCAAGCGCGCCGGCCAGCCAGTCGCCGCACATCATCGAACCGACCGCAGCCGCGCCGTCCTCAGATCCAGGAGCGGAACCGTTCGCGGGCGCGCCTGCGGCGAACGCGAATAACACCGCGCCGGTCGCCATCAGCCAGCCCGCACCGAACTACCCGCGTGACGCGCTGCGGCGTGGTCTCGGCGGCACTGTCCGGGTGCAGGCAACCGTCGCCCCGGATGGCAGCGTCGAACGCATGGAGGTCGCGTCCTCCAGTGGCAATCGCGAGCTGGATCGGGCAGCCATGGAAGCCGTGCGGCGCTGGCGTTTCAATCCGGCCATGCGCAATGGCCAGCCGGTCTCTGCCACCGTCGTGATCCCATTGGATTTCAGACCCAATCTCTGAGCGCGATGTGGCCGCGCTCGCCAGTTCAGGCGTTGCGCAAGCCGAAGCCCGCACCGCGCGCCAGTGCGTCGAAGCCGGGAAATGACGTCGCCACGTTGGCGACATCGGCAATCGTCACCGCGCCAGCGGCCACCTGCGCGGCCACTGCGAACGCCATCGCGATGCGATGGTCCCCATGGCTGTCGATGGCCAGGGAAGTCCCATGAAATGCATTGCCATGAAATGCATTGCCCTGAAATGCACTGCCCTGCAATGCACCGCCATGGATCGTCGCGCCATCAGGTGTTTCATCGATGCGAACGCCCATCATGCGCAAGCCGGTCGCCATGACCGCGATGCGGTCGGATTCCTTGACCCGCAATTCGGCGGCGCCGTGCACCGTGGTGGCACCTTGCGCACATGCGGCGGCAACGAACAGCACCGGGAATTCATCGATCATGTCCGGCACGTGCGCGACCGGCAGCTCGATCCCATGCAACGCTGCGTGGCGCACGCGCAGGTCGCAGACGGGCTCCCCACCCTGCACGCTCGCTGCTTCTTCGACGATATCCGCGCCCATCAGCCGCAACACGTGCAGCAATCCGGTACGGCGCGGATTCATCCCGACTTGCCGCAGCAGCAGCTCGGAACCCGGCACCAGCGTGGCGGCCACCAGGAAAAATGCGGCGGATGAAAAATCCGCCGGCACATGCACTTCAGTGCCATGCAGCGTCGCATCACCGCGAATCGAGGCGACACCCGGCGCAAATTCGCAGGGCCCGCCAAACGCGGTGAGCATGCGCTCGGTGTAATCGCGGGTCGGGTGCGGTTCGCTGACGCGGGTTTTGCCATCGGCATACAAGCCCGCCAACAGGACCGCGGACTTGAGTTGAGCACTCGCAACGGCCAGTGCAACGTTCGCGCCGCGCAGCGGCTGCCCACCATGGATACGCAGCGGCGCGCGGCCATCATCGGAGTCGATACGGGCGCCCATTGTCGCCAGCGGATCGATCACCCGCCGCATCGGCCGTTGCGATAGCGAGACGTCGCCGACCAACGTGCTGTCGAAGGCCTGGCCTGCCAGCAATCCTGTGAGCAGGCGCATCGCGGTGCCGGCATTGCCACAATCCAACGGCTCGTTGCAGCCCTGCAAGCCATGCAGGCCGACGCCATGCACGATCCGCACGCCATCGCTGGGCGCCTCGATGCGCACGCCGAGTTGGCGAAAGATGGCCGCAGTGGCGCGCGTATCTTCGCCTTCGAGAAACCCTTCGATGCGGGTCGTGCCCTCGGCAATCGCGCCCAGCATGATCGCGCGATGGGAGACCGATTTGTCGCCGGGAACCATGACCTCACCGCGTAACGCTCGACCCGGCCCGGCAATCCAGTCCACCGTCGCGTTCACGCCAGTACCTCATCCAACGCCGCCAGCAGTCGCGCATTTTCAGGCGCCGTGCCGATCGTGATCCGCAGGTATTCACCGAGGCCGTACCCGCCCATGGGTCGCAGCACCACGCCACGTGACACCAACCCGGCTTCGACCTGCGCCGCGCGTGCCCCGAATTCAACCAGCAAGAAATTGGTCTGCGATGGCGACACGTGCAGGCTTCGTTCCAGCAACACGCTGCTCAAGGCATCACGTTGCGCCGCATTGCCGGCGATCGATGCCTGGAGGTGCGCCGCGTCGGCCAATGCCGCTTCCGCTGCAGCCAAGCCGAGTGCGTTGACGTTGAAGCTTTCGCGCACGCGTTCCATGACTGCGATCAGGCCGGGATTCGCCACCGCAAACCCCACCCGCAGGCCGGCCAACGCATACGCCTTGCTGAAGGTGCGGGTGACCACCAGATTCGGATAGCGAGCGACCAATGGCAGCGCACTGGCGTAGTCCGGCGCATCCGCGAACTCTGCATACGCCTCGTCCACCACCACGATCACGTCGGCCGGTACCAAGGCCATGAATGCCTCGAACACATCGGGTCCAAACCAGGTGCCGGTCGGATTGTTTGGATTCGCCAAATACACCAGCTTCGTGCGCGGACCGATCGCCGCACACACTTCCGCCAAGTCATGGCCATGCTGCATCGCGTGCCCACGCGGCAAGGCCGGCGCCGGACGGAACGTGGCCCCGGCGGCCTGCGCGGCCAGCGCATACACCGCGAAGCCGAATTTCGCTGCCACGACTTCATCGCCGGGACCAGTGAACACTTGCGCGAATTGCATCAGCAATTCGTGCGACCCATTGCCCAGCAGCAGGCGCGAGGTCGCAACGCCGTGGAAGGCCGCCAATGCACGTTTCAGGTCGCCGCCCAGCGGATCGGGGTAGATATGGATGCTGGCAAGCGCATCGACGATGGCCTGCCGCGCGCGTGGGCTGGCCCCGTAGGGATTCTCGTTGGAGCCAAGCTCGACCAGTGGTGCGCCGACCAATTGCGCTTCGGCGAACCTTCGACGCAGCGACACCAAATCGTGGCCGGGATCGTACGCACGCAGTTCGCGTACGCCGGGACGCGCCAGCCGTTCGAAGTCGACCATGGCGCTAGCGGTCCATCACTAGAGGATCGCCACCGGATAGGAGCCGAGCACGCGCACTTCATCGCCCTTCTCGCCCACTTCGGCCAGTGCATCCTTCAGCGGCGATTCGTCGCAATGGCCGGCGACATCGATGAAGAAGGCGTATTGCCACAGGTGTCCGTGCGCGGGACGCGACTCGATCCGGTTCATGCTGATGCCGCGCCGCGCCAGCGGTTCCAGCACGCCATAGAGCGCGCCGGGCCGGTCACGGATGAACACCAACAGCGAAGTGCGGTCATGCCCCGATGGCGGGAACGATTCGCGACCCAACACCAGAAAGCGCGTGGTGTTGTCGCTGCGATCCTCGATGGGGCCGGCGATTTTCTTCAGGCCATACACATGTCCGGCCGACTCGCCCGCGATGGCGGCGGCGTCATCGGCATTGCGAGCGCGCCGCGCCGCCTCGGCATTGCTGGACACCGGAATGCGTTCGGCTTTGGGCAGGTGTTCGCGCAACCAACCGCCGCACTGCGCCAGCGACATCGGATGCGAATAGATGCGCTCGATGTCTTCGATGCGGCCACTGCGCGACAGCAGATGTTGATGCACGCGCAGCTCGACTTCACCGCAGATCCGCAGTGGCGAGGTGAGGAACAAATCGAGTGTCACCTGGATGGTGCCCTGCCCCGAATTCTCGACCGGTACCACGCCGAAATCAGCGTTACCGGCGGCGACTTCCTGGAACACTTCCTCGATGCTGGCCAGCGGCAACCCGTGCGCGGAATGGCCGAAATGCTTGTGCACCGCCTGCTGGCTGAAGGTGCCTTCTGGGCCGAGGTAACCGATTTTCAGCGGTTCCTGCTGGGCCAGGCAGGCCGACATGACTTCACGGAACAGGCGCACCAGCACTTCGTCAGACAGCGGTCCATCGTTGCGATCGACGACGCGCCGCAGCACCTGCGCCTCGCGTTCAGGGCGGTAGTAATCGACCGCTGCAGCCAACTTGCCCTTGGCCTTGCCGACCTGATGCGCCCAATGCGCACGCTGCGCGATCAAGTCCTGGATTTGACGATCGATGCCGTCGATCTGTTCGCGGACCTGCGAAAGATCCGGTGTCGGTTCGCTCGCTTTTTCGTCCTTTTTTTTCCTAGCCATGATCAGACTGGAACGCACGCATGTAAGCCGCCAAAGCCTGCACGCCGGCTTCGGGCATCGCGTTGTAGATCGATGCGCGCATGCCGCCGAGTGCGCGATGACCCTTCAAGCCGATCAAGCCCGCGGCCTGGGCGCCTGACAGGAAGGCCTTGTCCAGCGCCTCGTCATGCAGGAAGAACGGCACGTTCATGCGCGAACGTACCGAGGCATCCACTTCATTGCGGTAATAACCACCGGAGTTGTCGATGACGTCGTACAGTGCTGCCGCCTTGCGTGCATTGCGGGTGGCGAATTCCTCGACGCCACCTTCGTCCAGCATCCACTTCACGGTCAGCCCGAGCATGTACCAGTTCCAGCTGGGCGGCGTGTTGAGCATCGACTCCGCCTTGAGCTGGCTGCGGTAGTCGAAAATGTCGGCCCGTGGCTGGCCTGCGCGCGCCAGCAGGTCGCGGCGAATGATGGCCACGGCAATCCCCACCGGCCCGAGATTCTTCTGCGCACCGGCATAGATCACCCCGAACCTGGAAATATCCAGCGGTTCGGAGGCGATCGAGGAACTGAAGTCGGCGAACAGCGGCACGTCGGCAGTGTCGGGAATGTCACGGAACTCGACACCGTGGATGGTTTCATTCGCGGTGATGTGGACGTAAGCCGTGTCCTTCGAGAGCGACCAGTCGCCGCGCGCGGGGATGGCGCGAAAACCGCCAGCCTCGCCGTTGGCGGCGATGTTCACTGCCACGCAGCAATCGGCCTGCTTGATCGCGGTCTTGCCCCAGTGCCCGGTCACGACGTAATCCGCGGTCTGCCCCGGATTGGCGAAGTTGAGTGGCAGCAATGCCTGCGTCGTGGTCGCGCCACCTGCGGTGAACAGCACCGCATAGTCATCGGGGATCGACAGCAACGTGCGCAGGTCGGCCTCGGTCTGCTCGGCGACGGCAATGAACTCCGGGCCGCGATGGCTCAGTTCGACGATCGATGCACCGGCTTCGCCGAACTCCAGCATTTGCGCCTGCGCGATGCGCAGAACGGATTCGGGAAGCGTGGCTGGACCGGCACTGAAATTGAAGGCACGCGACATCAGCTGGCTCCGGACACAATGGGGATTCGAAGTATGCCGCAGCGCAGCATCGAGCGCTCGGAGGTTTCCATCGAAACTTTCGCGGTAGCCAGAAGCCTTGGCGATAGCGTCAGAAGTTCTCGTCCAGCGCCCGCCGGATTTCCTGCTCGATCGAGTCCTTGAACATGCCCGCAAGGAACCCGAGCTTGGCGTGCACCTGCACTTCCTTCGCGGCCAACTCGATGCGGCCCTCCACCCCGGAGCGCGAAAAGTTCAGGACATCCCCGTCCCAGCCGGATTCCATCTGGAAGCGCTCGGCCAGCTTCTTCGCAACGTCGTCGACCACCTTGCGGGCCTTGGCCTTGGGCAGGGAATGGGCATGGCGGATTTC
This sequence comes from Thermomonas sp., assembly GCA_046595415.1. GTDB lineage: Bacteria > Pseudomonadota > Gammaproteobacteria > Xanthomonadales > Xanthomonadaceae > Thermomonas. The sequence goes on along the minus strand of JBKJOY010000038.1, from coordinate 8,004 downwards.
GATACGGGACATGGACGAAGCCGGGTCAGCGGAGTTGCCGCATTGTGCCGTGCACCGCCATCCGCGGCCAGCAGCGTGCATGCGATGACCGTGGCCTGCGCATGCTAGATTTCTGCCGATGAATGACTTGCGGCTGCGTTTTTGCGATGGCGAACAACCCGACTTGATGCTCGGCAGCGGGCTGCATGCGCTTGGTCGGCTACCGAATGGCCTGGGCCCGGTGGATGCAGAGCAACCGTGGCTGCTGCAACTCTGCAATGACCGTCGCGGCATCTGGATGACCGTCGCCGACGACTTGCGCGGGGTGCACGTCAATGGCCGCCCGGTCCAGCACGTCGCGATGCTGCGGGCCGGCGACAGCATCCATGTCGATGGCGGCGAATTATTGCTGACCGCCGCAAATGACCCGGGCAAGACCCTGCCAGCAGCGCAGGGGCAGCGCGACATCCCCGCCAGCAGTCTTCGGCTGGTCCTGCGTGGCATCGGCGGCCAGCACCACGGACGCAGCATTAGCCTGGATCAGCCACGGCGGATCGGTCGGGGCATTGACGCCGACATCCGCATCGAGGGTCAAGGCATCGTCGAACACCACGCGGTGGTGGAAGCCATCAATGGCCAAGCCGTGCTCCGTGACGCGCAGGCTGACGTCATGGTGAACGGGCATCGAACCCGGCAGGCGGTGCTGCAGTCTGGGGATCAGATCGCATTCGACGTGCAGCATCGTTTCGTGGTGGAGGGTCCACCCCCGCACGTGGCGTCCAGCAACGCCCAGCATGCGCATCAGGGCTTTGCGGACGAGGCCGAGGAACCACCGCGAAACCAGCGGCGGTCCTGGCTGCGGCGCGTCCCTTGGTTGCTGCTCGCCGCGATCCTGATTGCTGCTGCGCTGTCAGGACTGTTGCTGTTTGGTGCGCGCTGACTGACCAGGTCGAGCGCCAGAGCTCAGTCGACCCTAAACGGATCCGCTTCGCCGGCGAACAAGCGCGCCATGGCGACCGACTCGTGCTGACGAATATCCGCAAGGAAGGCTTGCGCATCGTCCAGTCCGGCAAACGCTGCGAAACCGCGCTCGAGGAACAGCTGCAGCTCGCCTAACCCGGCTGCTTTCGCTGGTACCCGGGAAAGTTTCAGCAACAGGCTGACACCAGGCGTGCGCAACGCAGCTGCCAAGCCCTGCCCGACCTGGTCGATCAGCGCGACCTGGCGCGCACGCAGCCGTGGCAGCCCGACCGCGCGATACGCCTTTGCATACAAGGCCTCATCGATGCCGCGGCGGCGGGGTGCAAGCAGTTTCAACGCCTGCGCCATGCGCAAGTCCAGTGCATGGGTCAGCGCCCCCAACTCGATGCCGTCGGTCACCGTGGCGACCAGCGCGGACGGCAACAGGCGCTGCATCATCGGCATCACCTTGGCGATATCCGCATCGCGCTGGCTGAAATCGCGGTCGCCATAGACGTCACTGAGGAAGAAATTCGCCGCGGGCCTGCGCGCCGGATCCTGCAGGAAGCGCGCAAAACTGCGCTCCAGGCGTTGGGTTTGCCAGGCCTGCAGCGGCTTGAGCCAGCGCAGCTGGTTACGAGGCTCCCGCGTCGGATCGTGCAAGGCCTGGTGATAGGCCAGCCGGCGCGACAGGCGGATAGCAGGGTCTGCCATCGACGTGCGGGCGGATTGGCGACGTCGGTCGATTGGGCGAGCCATTGGCGAGAGTGTCGGCAGCATTCGGCGTCGACGCAATACTCAAGAACGCTCCGTTACACTCGGACACGCCCACCGCCACAACAAGCCCACATGCTTTCATTGCACGCCGCAGGAACACGCCGCGACAGCGGCAAGCCCCCAAAGATCGGCTTGGCCATCGCGGGCGGCGGGCCAACTGGCGCGATGTACGAACTTGGCGCGCTGCGTGCACTTGACGAAGCCTGTGATGGCCTGGACATGACCCGCCTGGATTGTTACGTCGGGGTCAGTTCCGGTGCGTTTTTCGCAGCCGGCTTGGCCAACCGGATGGACACCGCGGAGCTGTGCCGGATTTTCATCAGCGGTGACAGTCAGGATGTCAATTTCCGTCCGGAAGCGTTCCTGCGGCCGGCCGTGCTGGAATACATGAAGCGCGCCGCTTCGATCCCGAAACTGACCGCGCGCCTGACCCGCGACTTCTGGTTCGGTCGGGGCGATTCGCGCTGGTCCGACCTCGTCAACCGCATCGGCGGACTGATCCCAACCGGTGTGTTCAACAACGCCGAAGTGGAGCGCTTCCTGCGCGACGTATTCACGCGCGGCGGACGTACAAATAGTTTCCGCGAGCTAGACCGTGCGCTGTACGTGATCGGGGTGGACCTGGACAGCGGTGAAGCTGTTCGCTTCGGCGACAAGGGTTGGGACAACGTACCGATCTCGCAGGCGGTGCAGGCCAGCGCAGCCTTGCCCGGCCTGTATCCGCCGGTCGAGATCCGCGGCCGCCACTTCGTGGACGGCGCATTGCGCCGGACCATGCATGCCTCGGTGGTACTGGATCGCGGCGTCGACTTGATGCTTGGCATCAATCCACTGGTGCCATTCAATCCCGGCAACGACAGCGAAGCCGTTGCCCAATCGCATCGCTTCAGTGATCGCCGCATTGCGGACGGTGGCCTGCCCGGCGTGCTCTCGCAGACGTTGCGCACCATGTTGCAATCGCGCATGCAGGTGGGCCTTGCGCGCTACGCGCAGCAATATCCCGACATCGACCAACTGGTGTTCGAGCCGAACGCCGACAACCGCGAACTGTTCTATACCAACGTCTTCAGTTTCGCTGCGCGTCGGCGCATTTCCCAGTTGGCCTATCGCAACACCTTGGCCGACTTGCGCAAGCGACGCGAGGTGCTGGCCCCGATCCTCGCCATGCATGGCATCCAGCTGCGCGCGGACGTGATTGCAGACAAGCCGCGTTCGATCCTTGCGCACCTGCCGACGAGCCTGCGCCAAACCGACACCACCGCCCGCCTGGGACGTGCACTCGATGACATCGAATATCGCCTCGGACGGCCACACCACGTGGTGTGAATGCTCTAGACAGCGCGGCGATGCTGGTCACTAGTCGATACACCGCGCGTCGCTGAAGACGCTATACGAGGATCCACCATGGCCAAGCTCAAGAAGACCGCACGTAAAACGACCGCCGGCGCAAGCAAAGACTCCAAGGCCCAAGCCGAGCGCCTCGGCAAGTCGATCACCGAATCCGCGCAGCAGATCTGGCTGGCCGGCATGGGTGCGTTCAATCGCGCGCAGGCTGAAGGCGGCAAGTTGTTCGAGAGTCTGGTCCGTGATGGTCTTTCGCTGGAACAGACCGCGCGCAAGTTTGCCGGCAATCGCGCCGACGTGGTTCGCGACGTGGTTGAAGGCAGTGTTGGCCAAGCCAAGGAACGCGCTGCGGACACCTGGGACAAGCTGGAAAAAGTGTTCGAGGATCGCGTGCAACGCGCGCTGGTGAAGCTGGGCGTTCCCAGCCGCGAAGACCTCAAGACCCTGGCCGATCGCGTCGAGCGGCTGACGGCAGAGCTGCGCAAGTCCAATGGCAAGACCTCTGCGGCACCCGCCAAGGCAGCCAGCCCCTCCAAGGCGCCGCGCAAAGCAGCCAGCAAGCCTGCGGCCAAAGCAACTCCGAAGCTCGCTGCCAAAGCGCCTGCCAAAAAGCCGCGCAAGACCACGGCAAAAGCTGCAGTCAAGACCACCGAAGCAGAATAATTCCCTGCCACGGGCGGCTGTCAAAGCCCCGCCAGTCCACCGTTTCGCTCGCTCCCCTCCCCCTGCGATCCCGGACTGGCGGGCATCTGGATGTGGAGACCGGTGCTGCGATGGTCATCGCTCGTTGATGCCTCTGGGGCTATAGTTTCCGCAATAGATCCCCTGCACGGATGGTTCCATGTTTCCGCTTTCGCTTGCTCTTGTTGTATTCGCCCTCGCCGGCTTGGGCGCAACCGCCTGGCTGCGCAGGTCGCCTCCGGTAGAACACGATCTCGCCAAGGGCCTGCAATATCTTTCGGGCCTGCGTTGGGGAGACTTCACTCGCCTTGTCCTGCGCGCAATGCATGCGCGCGGCTTCGCCACGATTGGCGATGACGGCAAACCAACCGATGGCGTGACTGCGGACGGCAAGGACATCCTGCTCAAGCGCGGCACTCAGCTCACCCTGCTGTCATGCAAGTACGGCAGTGCGTCAGTGGTGTCCGCCCATGCCGTGCTTGGTTTGGGCAAATCGGCGCAATTGCGTGGCGCCGATGCCACCATTGTGGTGACGCCCGGGCGCTTCGACGATGAAGCACGCCGGGTTGCCAGTCAGCAGCAGGTGGAATTGATCGATGGCGAGCAACTGTGGCCGAAGGTGAAGCCCTTCATTCCGGAACAGCTCCTGCCAGGCATCACTGCAAAGCCCCTCAATCCAAACGCCCCACGCTTTGCATGGGCGGCTGCGGCTGCACTGGGCGTGGTCGCGTGGCTGCTGGCCTCCAACCTGCAGGTGCCAAGCGAGCCTGACGCAGGCACGCCTGTGACCGCGGCGGAGCCTGCACCTGCCTCATCTGCCGCTGCCACACCATCTGCCGCAGCTGCGAACCCCGATCTGGTCCCCACGGATCCTGCAGCCCTCGAAAGCCGTCGCCGCGAAGTCGCAGGTACCATCGCCACCCTGTTCGGCGTCGGCCGCGCCATGTGGTCAACGCAATCCACCCTATTGGTGACTCTCAGCAGTGCCGATGCGGACCCGGTTGCCCAGCTATGCCCACTGCTGGAGCGCTATCCGGAGCTGGCTGCCTCACGTGTCCAACTGCAACCACCAGCCGATAGCGACCATCCGGTGCGCTTCATCCAGTGCAGGTCGTATTGACCACGGCAGAAGCGGTCGAGCGTGCTTAAAAAAAGGGGACGGAGGGGATTAAGCGCGCTTAATCCCCTCCGTCCCTTTTTTATTGGTCGTGCCAACCTACCAATGCACCCCGCGCATCAGTGAAGCGAATGCGATCTGTTCGTTGCTGGGCGGTGTTTCGCCCCTGAGCGCCGCCTTGTCGCCTTTGGCCGCCGCGGAATCCGGGAACAGTTCGAACGCGGTGCTCATGATCACTTCGTAGGCCTTCGGCGCCAGCGCATTGATCAGCGCGCTGAAGATGCCCAGGCGGGTGGCGATCCGGCTGGGTCTCTCGATGATGCCCTTGACGATCAAATCTGCAGCCTCGTCCGGGGTCAGGGTCGGCACGCTGTCGTACATCTTGGTCGGCGCGATCATCGGCGTCTTCACCAGCGGCATATTGATGGTGGTGAACGAAATGCCCTTGCCCGACAGTTCACCCTGCGCGCAACGACTGAACGCATCCAGCGCCGCCTTGGATGCCACGTACGCGGCGAACCTGGGCGAACTTGCCAGCACGCCGATCGAACTGATGTTGATGATGTGGCCCTTGCGGCGTTGGGTCATGGTCGGCATGAAGCCCATGATCAAGCGAATACTGCCGAAGTAATTCAGCTGCATGGTCCGCTCGAAATCGTGGAAACGATCATAGCTGCCTTCGATCGAACGACGGATCGAACGCCCGGCGTTGTTGACCAGCACATCGACATGATCATGTTCCTTGAGGATCATCGCGACCAGGCGATCACAGTCCGCCATGTCGGCGAGGTCCGCCGTGTAAGCGAATACCTTGCCGCCTGCGGCTTGCATCTCGTCGCGCGCCTTGAACAATTCTTCCTCGCCACGCGCCACGATCACGGTAATGGCGCCGGCGGCCGCCACTTTCTGCGCTGACGCCAGGCCAATACCGGACGACCCGCCGGTAATCACCACGACCTTGTTGCGGACCTTGCCCTTCAGGGTGCGATCGATGAACAGATCGGGGTCCAGATGACGTTCCCAGTAATCCCATAGCCGCCAAGCGTATGTGTCGAGCGCAGGCACCTTGATGCCGCTGCCCTTCAATGCGCGCTCGGTTTCGCGGTTGTCGAAGCGGGTGGGATAGGTGATGAACTTCAGGACCTGCTTGGGGATCTGGAAGTCGCGCAGCAACATGCCGATGAAGCGCTTGACCGGCGGCAGGTTGCCCGCGGCCATGCGGATGCCGCTGGGCACGAAGGCGAACATCCGCGCGTCGATGCGCATGGTCATCTGCGGCGCATGTCCGGCGCGGGCGAAGGTGTTGAGCACCTCGCCGACGCGCATCGGCTCTGGGTCGGTCAGGTGGAAGGTATGCCCGTCCAGCTTCGGTTTGTGCGCGATGTAGTCCATCGCATCCACCACGAAATCGACCGGTACGACATTGATGCGCCCGCCTTCCAGGCCCAGCGTGGGCATCCACGGCGGCAACATCTCGCGCAGCTTCTTGAGGAAGGTGAAGAAGTAGTACGGGCCGTCAATCTTGTCCATCTCGCCGGTCTGCGAATGGCCCACGACCATCCCCGGCCGGTAGATCCGCCATTTGATCCGGGTTTCGTTGCGAACCAGGCCTTCGGAATCATGCTTGGTACGCAGGTACGGATCATCCAGGCCCTCGGCTTCGTCGAACATGTCCTCGCGGAACACGCCCGGATACAGGCCGGCAGCGGCAATTGAACTGGTGTGGTGGAAACAACCGGCCTTGATCGCGACGCCCAGGTCCAGCGCATGTTGGGTGCCGTCGATGTTCGCCGCGCGCTGGCTTTCGGCGCTTGCGGTCAAGTCGTAGATCGCCGCCAGGTGGAAAAAGTGGGTGATCTTGCCGGACAGTGCGCGGATCTGCGCCGGCGTCAGCCCGCACTTCGGCGCGGTCATGTCACCCGGTACCGCGACCACGCGCTTGGGATCCCAGCCCATCTTCTTCGACAGCGCGACGAACTTCTTCGCCGATGACTTGCGCACCAGCACGTGGATCGTGCCCTTGCGCTTGAGCAGGTTGCCGATCAGGAAGCGTCCGAGGAAGCCGGTGCCGCCGGTAACGAAGTAACTCATGCGTTGCGCTCCATGATGGCTGCGGCACAATTCATGTGCCGCGAACCGCCTACGTTGCCAGACCGCGGGGCTTCCGACAATTCCCCAGCGTATTGGTCCTGGTTGACCCTCATCGGAGCGCATGCTCTTATCCCACCAGACCGCAGGGAGTCCACCAATGTCCGATCTCGTCGAACGCTTCGAACAAGCCGCCAAGGACGTGCACGCCTTGAGCGAGCGCCCCGACAACGACACCCTGCTGCGCCTGTACGCGCTCTACAAGCAAGGCGCCGAGGGCGACGTCAGCGGGCCGAAGCCCGGTTTCTTCGATTTCGTCGGCACCGCCAAATATGAGGCCTGGACCAAGCTGGCCGGCACCGGCCAGGACGATGCGAAGCAGAAATACATCGATCTGGTCGGCAAGCTGACCGCGTAAGCACGGCCACAGGCAACTCACCGAGCAACTCACTGACGATGGCCAGACAGACCCGACAACGCATCCTCGATGCGTCGCTTGCGATGTTCAACACGCAGGGCGAGCCCAACGTCACCACCAACCATATCGCTGACGAACTGGAGATCAGCCCGGGCAACCTGTACTACCACTTCCGCAACAAGGACGACATCATCGAGCACCTGTTCGCCAGCTACGAGGCGCGGATGGATGCCGCCCTCGCCGCGCCGAGCGGACGCCTGCCAGGCCTTGAGGATGTGTGGCTGCAACTGCACCTGGTGTTCGAGTGCATCTGGGATTACCGCTTCCTGTATCGCGACCTGGTCGACATCCTCAGCCGCAACCGTCGCCTGCGCATGCGCTTCGCCCGCATCCTCAAGCGCGCGGACGAGCAGGCGCATCAGGTCATGCGCGGCCTGGTCAAGGCCGAGGTCATGCGCGCCTCTGCGGATGAAGTCGACGCTGCAGCCACCAATATCCTGGTCATCGCCACATTTTGGATGAATTATGCCGCCGCCCGCGGCGACAAGGACGAGCGCGCCTCGATCCGCGACGGGATCGTGCAGGTGATGATGCTGATCGCCCCGTTCCTGCGCGATGCCGAGCGCCTGCACATGCACAC
>JBKJOY010000029.1:0-4771 GCA_046595415.1 Thermomonas sp. | reverse complement strand
ATTTGCACTCGGATGTGGACACGGTGGAGCGTGTCGAGATCATCCGCGACCTGCGCCTGGGCGTGTTCGACGTGCTGGTCGGCATCAACCTGCTGCGTGAAGGCCTGGACATGCCGGAGGTGTCGCTTGTCGCCATCCTGGATGCCGACAAAGAGGGTTTCCTGCGTTCAACCGGCTCGTTGATCCAGACCATTGGCCGCGCGGCGCGCAACCTGCGCGGCAAGGCGATCCTGTATGCGGACCGGATCACCAATTCGATGCAGCGGGCGCTGGATGAAACCGACCGCCGCCGCGCCAGGCAGGTCGAATACAACCTGGAACACGGCATTACCCCGCAATCCGTGCAACGCGCCGTGATGGATGTCATGGAAGGCGCGCGCTACGAACCCGGCGAGCTGAAGGGGCGCGGCAAGGCCAAGCGCGTGGCGGAACCGATCGCGGATTACAAGCGGCTCAGCCCCTCGCAGCAAGCGGCGAAGCTCAAGGCGCTCGAGCAGCAGATGCACCAGCACGCACGCGACCTGGAGTTCGAAGATGCCGGCCGCATCCGCGACCAGATCAGGATCCTGCGTGAGGCGAGCCTGTAGGCCCTTTAATGGTTTCGTCACACACTTAGTGACAGGCTGCGGCTTGGATTCCAACACCACTGGAGTGCGACATGGGCATGTTCGATTTCATCAAGAGCGCTGGCGAGAAGATCTTCCACCCGGGTGATACCCGCAGGGAAGCGGCCGTGAAGAAGTTGCTGGACGGGTATGGGGCTGATTACAACGGCATCGACGTCGCTGTGGACGGCAATACGGCCATCCTTAGCGGGCACGTGGGTAGTGTCACGGTGCGCGAAAAAGCGGTGCTGATCGCTGGCAACATCGATGGCATCGACAAGGTTGATGATCGCCTGACCGTCACAGCGACTGCGCCGGACTTCTCCAACGTGAGCGGTGGCGTGGCGAGCACGGAGGCAGCCATTGGCGCGGGTGCCGCGGCAGGTGGGATGGCGTCGGCCGGGGGCGAGGGCTGGCAGTCGCGTACCTACACGGTGAAGTCGGGCGACACCCTGTCGAAAATTTCGAAGGAGATGTACGGCGAAGCCAGCAAGTACAACCAGATTTTCGAAGCCAACAAACCGATGCTGAAGGATGCGGACAAGATCTATCCGGGTCAGGTGCTGCGGATTCCACCGGAGGCGTAAAGCAATCTCTGCCGCAGCCAGCGACGGCGGCTTCGCAGCGCCTAGCGTCGGGAATTCGCTACGCGGCTCAAAATGCCGCTACGCGAACTCCCCGACGCTCTCGCTGCCTGTGAATTAGCCGGCTTCGCGCATCAGTTGTCTGCAGGCACCGCGCAGGCTAGAATGCGTGTCCCCGCAAGGGGATTGGGGCGGTTAGCTCAGTGGTAGAGCATTACCTTGACATGGTAGGGGTCGGGGGTTCGAAACCCTCACCGCCCACCAATTGAAAGCGAACGGCGAGGCCCATGGGTCTCGCCGTTCGTGTTTCTGGCGACCGCTTGCCCTTACGCTGGGTTAAACCCGCAGCCGCAAGGCATGCAGGCGTTCGTAGGTTGGCATGCAGGCATCGGCCACTGCCGCATACGCAGGGTTGAGTGACGAGGTCTTGTCCTGGGCGGGTTCAAAGCCGGTGGATGCCCACACGCGTGCATACCAGTGCGGTGCCCAGATGCCGTCGCTGTCGCGGGGTCCGGCGGGCCAATGCAGCATGTGGTCGCTGAAGGGAATGCCCAGCCAATCGCAGAGCGCGCGCAGGTGTGCTTCCGGAGCGCGCAGGAAATCCCCGGCATCGATCACCGGTGGTGTCTTACCTGCATCGCCGAGATAGTCGTACAGCCGAGCCTGTTGTGGCACGCCGATGTCGTCCGGGGTCACGTCGGCGCGCGACTTCACGTAGGACGCCACCACTTGGCGCGGATCGCGGATCAGCAACACATTGCGTAGCGCGCTGATCCAGCTGAGGTCCATGCCCGGCAACAGATGATGCGACATGTGCTTCTGGTACCAGACCGCCTTGTTGCCTGGCGCAGGGCCTGTGCTAAGGGCATCGACGACGCGTTGCCAGTCGGTGTCACCGTTGGCGATGACCTCACTGCAGCCGGGGTGATCCAGCCCGGTGGCTTGCAAGTAGTGCGCATACAGAGGTTCATCGCTGACCGCACAATCGGGCCGGTTCTCCCACGCGCGCATCATCGCGGTCGAAATGTTGCGCGGCCCGCTCCACATGGCGACGCGCATAGTCATGCCAGTCGCACGCCATCACGAAAACCCACGTCGCGTTCCACCAACTCGCGGTAAAGGCTTTGCAGGCGGCTCACCATCGGCCCGGACACGCCGTCACCGATCATGCGGCCATCCACGCTGCGCACCGGCACCACGCCAGCGAACGTGCCGGTGCAGAACGCCTCGTCGGCGGCATAGACCTGGCTCAGGCTGAAGTTCTTTTCGAACGCTGGAATACCAGCCTCACGACTGGCCTGCAATACGTTCGCGCGGGTAATGCCGCCCAGGCAATAGTCGCCGCTCGACGTCCAGACCTCGCCCTTGCGCACGATGAAAAAGTGGGTCGAATTACAGGTGGCGACGAACCCGTGCGGATCCAGCATCAGCGCTTCGTCGGCGCCGGCCTCGATGGCCTGAATGCAGGCCGTGATGCAGTTGAGCTTGCTGTGGCTGTTGAGTTTGGGGTCCTGCACGTCCGGGTAGCCGCGACGCACGTGCACGGTGAACAGCTTGAGGCCAGCCGACAACGTTTCGGGCTTCGGTAATTTGAATTCGGGAATGATCACCACCGTCGCGCCGCCGGCCGATGCGCGCGGATCCTGGTAGGGCGTGCGTTTCGGCCCGCGGGTCACCATCAGCCGCAGGTGCACGCCATCGTGCATACCATTGGCGGCGAGCGTCGCGTACAACGCATCGGTCAACGCGCGTCGGTCCATTCCGATGTCGAGTGCCAGGGCCTTGGCGCCTTCGTACAAACGATCCAAATGCTGGTCGAGGAACACCGGATGACCACCGGCCACGCGCAGGCCTTCCCACACGCCATCGCCCAGCACGAAGCCGCTGTCGAACACCGATACTGTCGCCTCTGCCCGAGGTTTCAGGGCGCCATTGATCCAGATCAGGATGTTGGCGTTGCGGGGATCATCGTGGAAGTCGTGGATGCTCTGCGACACAGGCGGCGCCTTGAATTCGGACGATTTTCGAGTCTAGTGCAAAGCCCGCCATGATTGACTTTTGGACTGGCGGCGACTATTTTTCGTGGCCTCGAAGCAAGATCAAGGTGGCCCCGGGAAACCGCGGCCGAGCGTGTGACATGAGCACTACCACCGCCCACTGTTGAACTTCACCGACGCATCCGCGCCCGCAACACGCGGGCAACCGAAAGGCGCCTCGGCGCCTTTTTCGTTTCCAGAGCCTGACCCCATGATCGCAATCACCCTTCCCGACGGCAGCCGCCGTGAATTCGACCATCCCGTCACCGTCGGCGATGTCGCCGCATCGATCGGCGCCGGCCTGGCCAAGGCCGCGCTGGCCGGCAAGGTGGATGGCCAGTTGGTCGACACCAGCTACCGCATCGAGCACGACGCCGACCTGGCAATCGTGACCGACAAGTCGCCGGAAGCGCTGGATATCCTCCGGCACTCCACCGCGCACTTGCTGGCACAGGCGGTGCAGCGACTGTTCCCTGGCGCACAAGTGACCATCGGTCCAGTCATCGATAATGGGTTCTTCTACGACTTCGCCTACGAGCGCGCTTTCACCCCAGAAGACCTGCCCGCGATCGAGGCGGAGATGCAGAAGATCGTCAAGGAAGCCCTGCCGCTCACGCGCAGCGTGAAATCGCGCGATGACGCGGTGGCCCATTTCAAGGGCATCGGCGAGGACTACAAGGCCGAGATCATCGAAGGCATTCCTGCCGATCAGGAATTGTCGCTGTATTCGCAAGGCGACTTCACCGACCTGTGCCGTGGTCCGCATGTGCCGGGCACCGACAAGCTGCGTGCGTTCAAGCTGATGAAGGTGGCGGGTGCCTATTGGCGCGGCGACCATCACAACCAGATGCTCAGCCGCATCTACGGCACGACCTGGCTCAACGACAAGGACCTCAAGGCCTACCTCACCCAGCTTGAGGAAGCCGAGAAGCGCGACCATCGCAAGATCGCCAAGCAGCAGGACCTGTTCCATCTGCAGGAAGAAGCGCCGGGCCTGATTTTCTGGCATCCGAAGGGCTGGTCGATCTGGCAGGTGGTCGAGCAGCACATGCGCAAGGTGTATCAGAAGACCGGCTACGGGGAAGTCCGCTGCCCGCAGATCCTCGACGTGTCGCTGTGGCAGAAGTCCGGCCACTGGGACAACTACAAGGACAACATGTTCTTCACCGAATCGGAGAAGCGCACCTATGCGCTCAAGCCGATGAACTGCCCGGGCCACGTGCAGGTGTTCAACCAGGGACTGCACAGCTACCGCGACCTGCCGATCCGTTACGGCGAGTTCGGCGCCTGCCCGCGCAACGAGCCTTCCGGCGCGCTGCACGGCATCCTGCGGGTGCGCGGCTTCACCCAGGACGACGGCCACATCTTCTGCACCGAGGGCCAGATCGAGGCCGAGGTCACCGCGTTCCACCAGCAGGCGATGGCGGTCTATGCCGCGTTTGGCTTCAGTGACGTGCAGCTGAAGATCGCGCTGCGGCCGGAGCCGCGGCTGGGCAGCGACGAAGTCTGGGACAAGGCCGAGGAGGCATTGCGCGCGGCGCTGCGG
>JBKJOY010000027.1:0-3808 GCA_046595415.1 Thermomonas sp. | reverse complement strand
ATCTCTTGATCAGCGGAACGGGGCATCGGCGGCGCGGCGCTCGGCGATCTCCGCCTCCAGGCGGTCACCGATGGCCAGCAGCTGCGGCTTGGTCACGATGTTCTGGCCGCGCTTGTCGAAGTGGTATTCGTGGATATGCGTCTCGACGATCGAGTCGACCGGGCAGGATTCTTCGCAGAACCCGCAGTAGATGCACTTGAACAGGTCGATGTCGTAGCGCGTAGTGCGGCGGCTGCCATCGGCGCGCTGCTCGGAATCGATGGTGATCGCCAGCGCCGGGCACACCGCCTCGCACAACTTGCAGGCGATGCAGCGTTCCTCTCCATTCGGGTACCGACGCAACGCATGCACGCCACGGAAACGGGGCGACTGCGGCGTCTTTTCCATCGGGTACATCAACGTGTACTTCGGCTTGAACAGGTATTTCAGGGTCAAGCCCAGCCCCTGGAACAATTCCAGCAGCAACAGGCTCTTGAAGTAATGGACGACTTTGTTCATCGGATCAGGCGCCCTTCTCGATCACATGAAAGAACACCATCAGCGCAGTCACGAAGATCCACACAATCGTGATCGGAATGAACACCTTCCAGCCCAGTCGCATGATCTGGTCATAACGGTAGCGCGGGAACGAAGCACGGAACCAGATGAAACAACTGGCGAAGAAGAATGCCTTGAGCAACAACCACCACCAGCCGCTACCGAGTACTGTCGACAGCACAGGCACGTCGGGGATCCACGCGGCCGGGATTGGCGACAGCCAGCCGCCGAGGAAGAACAGCGAGGTCAGGAAGCTGACCAGGATCATGTTGGCGTATTCGGCCAGGAAGAACAGCGCGAATTGCGAGCCGGAGTACTCGACCATGTGCCCGGCGACGATTTCCGATTCGCCTTCGACCACATCGAACGGCGCGCGGTTGGTTTCGGCCACGCCTGAAATGAAATACACCACGAACAAGGGCGCCAGTGGCACCCAGAACCATTCCAGGAAACCGGCATCGCCTGACTGTGCCATCACGATGTCGGTCAGGTTCAGGCTGCCCGCGGCGATCAGCACGCCGACCAACGCGAAGCCCATCGCGATCTCGTAGCTGACGACCTGCGCGGCCGCACGCATCGCACCGAGGAACGCGTACTTCGAGTTCGACGCCCAACCGGCCAGGATGATCCCGTACACGCCCAGCGAGGTCATCGCCAGCAAGTACAGCAAGCCGGCATTGGCATTGGACAGCACCACCTTCGCGTCGAACGGCACCACCGCCCAGGCGGCGAACGCCGGGACCAGCGCGATCAACGGTGCCAACCGATACAGCACCGGATGCGCGACGGTCGGCTGCAGTACCTCCTTGAACAGCAATTTGAAGACGTCGGCGAAGGTCTGCAGGACACCCATGCCGACATACATCGGCCCGTGGCGGACATGCATCCAGGCAATCAGCTTGCGCTCCCAATACACGTAGAACGCAACCGACAGGATCAGCGGGACTGCGATCAACAGGATCTTGATCAGGATCCAGACCAACATGCCGACAGTGCCGAACGACAGCAGCAGTTCGCGGAAAGGATCCACCACGTTCAGCATCAGCGGATTGATGGCAGCAATCATGCGCGGCTGACCTCCACCATCGATGAGGCCGCCAGCGGCGCGGTGGCGCCATGGCCGGATTCGATCCACACGCTGCCCGGCGCAACGCCCTTCTCCAGCATGACCTGCAGCGCCGCGTTGCCGATGTCGGTGGCGAACTTCGCCATCCCGCCGTCAGCGATACCGGCATCCGCTGCATCCGACGGATGCATGACGGCACGTGGTCCGACATTGAGCGGATGCGCTTGCAGCGCCTGGGCACGACGGGTCACGCCATCAACGCGATAGATGGCCTGCGTCACCACGATTTCCAGACCTGAACCCGAGAGCGCAGCTAACGGTGCCTTGCTGGCCTGCATAGCCTTGGTCGCCATGCCTGCACGCAGTCCTGCGATGTCGGTGAACTCGAAACCTGGCAGCACGAGCGCGTCTGCCAGTGCACGCAACACGCGCCATCCTGGACGGGCCTCGCCTGGCGGCTTGCCGGCCGCGCTGGTGCGCTGCTCAACGCCATCAAGATTGGTGAGTGTCGCTTCGATTTCCGGCAACGCGCCGATCGGCAGGATCACATCGGCCACCGCACGCGTCGACTTGCAGGCGAATTGGCTGAAAGCCACCACTTGGGCGTCACCCAGTGCCTTGAGCGCTGCGCGCTGGTCGGCGAAATCCAGGCCCGGCTCGATGCCGAAGATCACGTAGGCCGACCGCGGTTCATGCAGCATGGTCTGTGCGTCACGCGATGTCGGCAACACGCCATGTTGCGACAATCCCAGCGCATTCGCGCCTTGCGGGATGCGGCATAGTTTGGCGCCGGTCGCTGCGACGAAGGCATCGGCGGAAACGCGTATCGCAGCAGCGTATCGGCTGTTCTCGGCGACGCCACCCACGATCAACGCAATATGCGCAGCATCACCCAGGTCGAGTTTGCCCAGTGCACCTGCGAGCTGCGACGGCGGCACGATCTGCTTGCTGGCGATCGAGAAGGCGAAATCGAAGTCGACTGGATTGACAACGTGCACCTTGGCGCCATGCGTGACGGCCTTGCGCACGCGTGCATGCAGCAGGGGCACTTCATGCCGCAGGTGGCTACCGAGTATGACGATGGCATCCGCTTTTTCGATCTCGGCGACCGGCATCGCGAACGCCTGTGAGGCCACGCCATCGGAAAGAGCATGCTGACCGATGCGGTGGTCGAGGTTACCCGTACCCAGCGCGCCGGCCAAGCGGGCGAGCAAGGCGCCCTCCTCGTTCGAGGTCGACGGATGCACCAGCATGCCGAGGCCGTCGCCGGCGTTGTCACGCAGGATCTTCGCGGCCTTGGCCAGCGCTTCTTCCCAGCTCGCTTCGCGGAAGCTGTCACCATCGCGGATCAACGGCACATTGGCACGATCGTCGGCATACAAGCCTTCGTGCGCATAGCGGTCGCGATCCGACAACCAGCACTCGTTCACCGACTCATTGTCGCGCGGCACGCTGCGCAGGATCTCGCCGCGGCGCACGTGGTGGAACAGGTTGCTGCCCAGTGGGTCGTGGTAACCCAGCGAGGCTTTCGCAGTCAGTTCCCACGGGCGCGCCTTGAAGCGGAACACCTTGTTGGTCAACGCACCGACCGGGCAGACGTCAATGACGTTGCCGGACAGTTCCGTGGTCAACGGCTTGCCGTCGAATGTGCCGATCTGCAGGTCTTCGCCGCGTTGCATGCCGCCCAGCTCATAAGTACCCGCGATGTCCGCGGTGAACCGCACGCAGCGCGTGCACTGGATGCAGCGGGTCATCTCCGTGGCGACCAACGGACCCATGTCTTCGTCAGCGACGACGCGCTTGCGCTCGACAAAGCGGCTGACCGAGCGGCCATAACCGAGCGACAGATCCTGCAGTTCGCATTCGCCGCCCTGGTCGCAGATCGGGCAGTCCAGCGGATGGTTGATCAGCAGGAATTCCATCACGTTGCGCTGCGCCTTGAGCGCCTTTTCGTTGCGCGTAAACACCTTCAGGCCGTCCATGACGGGCGTGGCACAAGCCGGTGCCGGCTTCGGTGCGGCGCGCCCGCCCACTTCGGTATCCACCAGGCACATGCGGCAGTTGGCCGCGATCGGCAATTTCTCGTGGTAGCAGAAACGCGGGATCGGGATACCGGCCTTATCAGCAGCCTGGATGATCATCGAGCCCTTCGGCGCGGCGAGTTCCTGGCCGTCGATGAAGACGGTCACGTGGTCCGGCGGCAGG
>JBKJOY010000381.1:0-4006 GCA_046595415.1 Thermomonas sp. | reverse complement strand
GTAGTACGTGCGTCCGTTTTCGACCACATCGCGCCCGCGCAGCGTTTCCCATTGCCACGCTTGGGCGACGGCAGTTGCGGCCAGTTCTGCGCCCACGCCAGCCAGCGGCAATACCGCATCGGCCTGCAAGGGTGACAGCCGCAAGTATTTCGTCTGGCCATCGAGTGGAATCCGCTGCTGCTGCAGACGCTGGCCGTCGCGGGTCAAATCCAGCAGTTGCACGCGTGGTTGCAAGACGCGCCAGTCGCGCAAGTTGTCGCTGCCTTCGACTTGATAGGCGACGTCGAGCGCAGCAGTTTGTGCAGGCCACTCCAGATGCAGCGCCACGATCCGGGCATCGATTTGGCTCGCATCGATCAACCACGCATTCGCAGCTGGCTGTTGCCCCGTGCCGGAGTCACCGACCCGTGCCTCGACCCGACGCAGGCTGCCATCCGCGGCGCGTTCACTGATCAAGGTGATGTCGCGGCCCGGCGTGGCCTGATCGCGCGGTAGCGGGAACCACGGCAACGCACGCCGCATTGAGGCCTGTGCCAGCGGCTGGGCCGGCGAGAACACTGCAGCCGGCACCGCCGCACCTGCCGCATTACGCACGTCGATATCACCCAGCGAGGACAGCGTCGCGCTCCGATAGACCTCGCGATCGAGCACGACCCGATACGCACCCGCATCCTGGGATTGCAGGGTGAGCGGCCATTGCCGCGCGTAGTCAGCAGCATGGTCTGCAACTTGCGCGGAGGCAGCCAGTGCCGGCAGCAGGGTCATCCAGAGCAGGCGTTTCATGGTGTTGCCTCTGCAGGTTCGTTTTCGACATGAGCACGCGGGGGTGCAGGCGCGAAATAACCCACCAATGTGCACAGCAGGCCGAACGCGATGAACGAACCGATCCCCAGCAGGTTGCCCAAGTGCTGGCGATCCACCAGCACGAGTTTTGCCAAGACCACACCCATCAACACCGCGCCGGCAAGCCACAGCGCGCGCTGGCCACGACGCGAGCCGCCGATCCAGCCGGCCACGCCAAGCACGCTCCAGACGAGGGTCAGGCTGGTTTGCGCCAGACTCGTTGACAGCAGTTCGCCATCCCATGGCACCGCGCCCCAATGGTGCACACCGCGCAACGTGATGCAGGTCACCAGCGCGAAGCCGGCCACGGACAATACGGCGATCCGGCGCCGCACCAGCAAGGCAGTCGCATGCGGCGACCACAGCCAGCGCGCAAGCAAGGCCAATGCGGCCAACTGTGCAAGATCAAGTGGATTCAACAATGGCACCCACGGCAGCGGCGCCGTAGTACCGGCCGCGAACAGCGCGCCGATCCAGCCGATCGCAAGCACCGCCACATAGGTCCCGGTCAACGCAACACGGCAGGCGTCGAAGCGCGCGCCGAGTGGCATCGCCAGCCATTCCCAACGGAACTGCGCCAGAGCCAACGCCACCAACCATGGCAACCCCAGCAGCGCGATTTCCCAACCTTGCGCCAGCCCAAAGCGATCTGCGATCCACGCGCCGAGCAATGACGCCATCGTTGGCCACACTAGCCACCAGGTGAACTGCGCGCCGACTGCAAAACGGTTCTCGGTCTGCCGCAGGCACTGCAGGCTGCGTACCCCGAGGATTGCGAACACCAGCCACGCCCACCAGCCGTTACCGGCGAAGGGCTGCTGATGCACATCGGCTTGAACGAATGCCAGCGGAATGGCCACGGCCATCGTGGCAAGCGTGGTCAGCACCAGCGCCGAGGCAGGCTTGCGACGATGCACTTCCGCGGCCAGCCAGCCGGTGATCGCCGCAAGCGCCAACAGCACGTCCACACGTGAAGCGTGTTCAACGAAACGACTGACTTCGTTGATGGCGTTGCCGCACCACCAGACCAGACCCCACGCGTACCAAACCAGCGCCAGTTGCGATTTTCCGGCATCGCGATAGGTCCATGCACTGGCAAAACCCGCCAGCGCGATGAGCAATGCGCCCATGAACGTGGGGTTGGCGATGGCGGTCGCATCGTGCCGCCAAGCGGTGGCGCCGATGAAGAACGCGACCGCCGCAGCAAACTGCAGCCCGGTGCCGGTCCAGCGTGGCAAGCGACGACCCTGCTTCAAACCGAGCCAGACCAGACCCGCGCCTTCCAGCGCAAACACGCTGGCGGTCGCCCGCGCCGACAATGCCAAGGGCACCGACAGGGTTGCGAAGCCAACCGCCAGGATCGCGTGGCCCTGGCCCAGCACGGCATAGCGTTCGCGCTGGATCAGCAGGCGTGCGAGCACTGCGTAGATCGCCGCAAGACCCAGCGCGCAGAACGCCAGTGGCATCCGGTCACCATGCATCAACCCGGCCTGCAGCGAGAACGCGATCAGCGGCGTGCCGAACAGCAGGCAACCATCGATGCGGTCATTGGGTCGCGCGGGCCGCTTGCGCGCGTAGAGGATCGGCAGCAGCAGATAGAACGCGAAGAACAGCAGCAGGAACGGCTGCGTGCTGGCGTATTTGGCTGGCTGGTAATCAAGCACGCCCCACGCAATCCCGATGCCCCAGGTAAACGCAAAGCCCAGCAAATTGAGGATCCGCCACGACTTCACCCAGGCAATCGCGAAGATCGCGGTGTTGAGCATCGCGTAGTAGGCGAACAACGCGACATGATTGCCGCCGCCGGTCGACAGCCAGATCGGTGCAAGGAAGCCGGCAAGAATGCCGAGCACCGCCAAGGTGCGCGAATCCTGCAACACCGCCAGCACGCCAAGTCCGGCGACCAACACGATACTGATCGCGAACGCCGCGCCCGCCGGCAACAGCGTGTACATCTTGGACGCCGCGAACACCGTCAGCAGCAACACGCCAATCGCCCCGCCTTGCACCGCAAGCGCGAAACTGCGGTTGCTTTCGCGCTTGCGCCAGGCGAAGACCAGTGCCGCCAGCGCCGCGGCGGAGATGCCAGCCAGGCGCAGTTCGATCGGCATCCGCAACCAGCCCTGGTCGCTCGCGTAGCGCAGCAAGGCAGCCACGCCCGCCAACAACACCAGCATGCCGATCTTGACCGGCACATTGCCGACCGTGCACCAGGCTTTGACCCGACGGAACACCACTTCGACCGGATTCGGGCGCGTCGGCTCCACCCGCCGCGGTGTTGGTGGCGCCTGCGGTGTGACAGGTGGCGGAATGCGAGGCGGCGTGACCGGTGGGGGCGTCGCCGCCAACACAGGCACGGGCTGCAAGGGTTCCGGCGTCACGGTTGCTTGCGCAGGCGGTATCGGCGCTGTGGGTGGCACCCGCGCACGGTCTTGCGCGGTCAGCTCGGCCAGCGTCGGCTCACGCGGCTCGGTGGCGTCCGCTTGCGGTGCCGCGCTCCATTGCGCCGACTTGCGCAAGCGCTGGACCTCGACCTCCAGTTCCCCCACGCGTCGCTTGACCGCGCTGAGCGAGGTCAGCGCGATCACCAGCATCACCGGAATCGCGAGCACGGCCAAGCCAAGCAAGACGAGCAGCTGTTCCATGGCGCGGTGATCCCCAGCCCCGTGTTGCCGGGGTCATGGCCGACACCTTAAGCCGCCGTCCCGTAAAAAAACAGAAGCCCCGCAGTGCGGGGCTCCTTTTGTGCGATGCCGGTCAGTACCTACTTCGCAGCAACGACCTTGACCATTTCCAGGCACTTGTTGGAGTAACCCCATTCGTTGTCATACCAGCTGACCAGCTTGACGAAGGTGGAATCCAACGCGATACCGGCTTCGGCATCGAAAATACTGGTGCGTGGATCTCCACGGAAATCGGTCGCGACCACCTTGTCTTCGGTGTAGCCCAGCACGCCCTTCAAGGCACCTTCGCTTTGGGCTTTCATCTCGGCACAAATTTCGGCCATGGTGGCGGGGCTGTTGAGTTCGCATGTCAGGTCGACCACGGACACATCGCTGGTCGGCACGCGGAAGGCCATGCCGGTGAGCTTTTTGTTCAGCTCAGGAATGACCACGCCGACGGCTTTGGCTGCGCCAGTTGATGATGGAATGATGTTTTCCAA
>JBKJOY010000244.1:0-6383 GCA_046595415.1 Thermomonas sp. | reverse complement strand
ATCGTGCTGGCGGTGGACCTCGCGGCGTGGATCGCTACCGGTGGCGATCCACGCATGCTGGCCTTCACCACGTTAGGCACGATCGCCGTCATTGCGCTGGGCTCGATGTACCGCATCGCCAGCCTGAGTGGCGGCGGCGAACCGGTGGCATTGCAGATGGGCGGCGTGCCGGTGCCGGAAAACACCACCGACCTCAACCTGCGCAGGCTGCGCAACGTGGTCGAGGAAATCGCGATTGCTTCCGGCGTGCCGGTGCCGAAGATCTACGTGCTTGAACACGAAGCCGCGATCAATGCATTTGCCGCCGGTTATTCGCCCTCGGACGCGGTGGTGGCGGTGACCCGCGGCGCACTCGACAAGCTCAACCGCGACGAGCTTCAAGGCGTGATTGCGCACGAGTTCAGCCACATCCTCAATGGCGACATGCGCCTGAACATCCGCCTGATCGGGATCCTGTTCGGGATCCTGATGATCGGACTGATCGGTCGCAAGATCCTGTGGCATGGGCGTTTCAGCGGGCGCAGCAAAGGCGCGGGCGCGATGCTTGCAGCGGCGCTGGTGGCGTTGATCGTCGGTTATATCGGCTTGCTCTTCGGACGCATGATCAAGGCCGGCATCAGCCGTACGCGCGAAAGCCTCGCCGATGCCAGCGCGGTCCAATTCACCCGTCAGTCGCAAGGCCTCGCCGGCGCACTCAAGAAAATCGCAGGCGTCGAAGCAGGGTCCCGCTTGAATGACCGCAGCGATGCGGAGGAAGTCAGCCACATGTTGTTCGGCGATGGCGTCGGCTTCTCCGGCCTGTTTGCCACGCATCCACCGTTGCTCAAGCGCATCCAGGCACTGGAGCCGGGTTTTCGCGGCGAAGAACTCTCGCGCCTGCAGTCCAAGTGGTTTGCGTCGCCGCCAAACGGGTTGCAGGAAGACGTCCAGATGGGGCTGGATGGCGGGGCCGGTGCACGCCTGCCGGGCGCCACCCAGCAATTGAACGTGACCCCGCCGATGGTGGCCGCGCAAGTCGCAATGCCTGCTGCCGACGACTACGGCCGCGCTGACATGATCGCCGCTTCGATTCCCGAAGCGCTGCGCGACCTGGCCGTGGATCGTGAAGGCGTCATGTCGCTGCTGCTCGCGTTGTTGCTGGCCGAAGATGAGGACTTGGCGGCGCGCCAGCACACCGAGATCGCGAGCCGGCTGGGCGAGCAATCCGCAGAGCACGCCACTCGCATCCACCAGCAGCTGACCGCCGACCTGCACCCGATGCTGCGCCTGCCGTTGGCCTCGCTCGCATTCCCGGTCCTGCGCCTGCGTCCCCGGCCACAACTCGACCGCTTCATGGATGCGACGTTCGCGGTGGTCAATGCCGATGGCGAAGTCTCGTTGTTCGAATATTGCCTGGGTCGCTTGCTCACCGTGCAGGTGCGCGAGTCGTTGGATCCGTCGCGTTATGCCCGGTTCGGCCGTCGCAAGCCTGGCAACGTGAAGCAGGAATTCTCCACGTTGTTGGCGGTCGTCGCCCACGCAGGCAGCCCGGACGATGCCTCCGCCGCGCAGCGCGCGTATCTCGCCGGCATGCAGCGCGTGCTTCCGCGTGACCACGTGCCGTACGTACCACCCGCCAACGGCGTTCTTGCACTCGACGCGGTATGGGAGCCACTGGATGCGCTCGACCCGTTGGCTAAACAAGTCATGGTGGAAGCGATCACCGCCTCGGTCAGCCATGACGGCCGCGTCAGCGTGGCCGAGGCCGAATTGCTGAGGACGATCTGCGGCGTGCTGCATTGCCCGCTGCCGCCGATGCTGGAGCGCGGTTGAGCGACGGCATCGCAGCCAAACGTGGCTGCCAGTCAACCTGCCTTGATCAGATCCGCAGCGCGCTCCGCGATCATGATGGTCGGAGCATTGGTATTTCCGCCGGGCAGCGTCGGCATGACGGATGCATCGATGACGCGCAAACCATCCACGCCGCGCACGCGTAGCTGCGCATCCACGACCGATTGATCATCATCACCCATTCGGCAGGTACCGACCGGGTGATAGACCGACTCGGCCTTGGCGCGGATGAACTCGACCAGCTCCGCATCGGTCAAGTCCGTGCGGGTCGGGTAGATGGGCGTGCCGCGATACGGCGCGAAGGCGGCCTGGGCGAAGATGTCGCGGCTGATCTTCGCGCACTCGACCATCATTTTCAGGTCGAAGCCTTCGTCGTCGCCGAGGTAGTTGGCTTGGATATGGGCTTTGTCCGTCGCCTTGTTGCTGGCCAGCAAGAGGCGGCCGCGGCTACGTGGGCGCAGGAAGCAGGCGTGCAAGGTGTAGCCATCGCCGGGCAGCCGGCTGCGACCGTGGTCGTCGAGCATCGCCGGGACGAAATGGAACTGGATGTCGCTGCGTTCGTCGGTGGCCAGTGGCGAACGGAAAAAGCCGCCGGCCTCCGCGATGTTGCTGCTACCCGCGCCGCTATGGCCGCGCAGGTAATAGTCGAATGCCATCTTTGCTTCGTTGATGCGGTCGTAGGTGATGCGCTTGGTGGAATGCTGCAGCGTGCAGATATCCAGGTGATCCTGCAGGTTGCTGCCAACGCCATCGGCCGCGTGCAGGACATCGATGCCATGCCCGCGAAGATGGGCTGCTGGACCGATGCCTGACAGCATCAGCAGCTGCGGCGAGTTGATGGTGCCGCCGCACAGGATCACTTCGCGACTGGCCTGTGCATGCGTGGTGTTGCCGGCATGCACGTAGTCGATGCCGTTGGCTCGGCGCGTGCCGTCGAAGGTGATCCGCGACGCCAGCGCCCCGGTATGCACGGTCAGGTTGGGGCGATGTTTGGCCGGATCCAGGTACGCGACAGCAGTGGAACAACGCGCACCATTGCGTTGGGTGACCTGGTACAGGCCGACGCCTTCCTGCGACGGGCCGTTGAAATCGTGGTTGAGCGGAATGCCGGCCTGGTGCGCGGCATCGATGAACGCCTGCGAGAGCATGTTCGTGTAGCGCAAGTCGCTGACGCCAAGCGGGCCATTGCCACCGTGCAGGGCATCGCCGCCGCGGCTATTGCCCTCGGCCCGCTTGAAGTAAGGCAGCACGGTGTTCCAGTCCCAGCCGGACGCGCTGCGCGCCCAGTCGTCGTAATCTTTTTCGACGCCGCGGATGTAGCACATCGCGTTGATGGAGCTTGATCCACCCAGCACCTTGCCGCGCGGCCACCACAGGCGCCGCCCATTGAGGTGTGGTTCTGGCGCGGTGTCGTAGTTCCAGTTCACGCCCTTGCGGTTGACCAGCTTGGCCAACCCTGCGGGCATGTGGATCAAGGGGTGCCAATCGCGGGCCCCGGCTTCCAGCAGCAACACCTTGATGGATGGATCTTCGCTGAGGCGGTTGGCGAGCACGCAGCCGGCAGAACCGGCGCCGATGATGATGTAGTCGAACATGTTGTCCAAAAGCAGCGACCGTCCCACAGCGATGACCCCAGCGACGCTATTCGCCATGGCTAGAGCAAATGCTCAGGGTGGCAGTTGCCTGGGCCATGAGCTACCGTTCGCGCTGATGACGTGCAGGCGCGAGAATGGCTGAGACTCCAGGCAGCAAACGTGTTTACAGCGGCGAGTGGCCGGCTGTCACGCTGTCGTTCGTGTATTTCTTTTGCGTGCTGGCGGCGTATTACATGATCCGCCCGGTACGCGAGCAATTGTCCGCGGCGGTGGGCTCCACCCAGCTGCCATGGTTCTACGCGGCCACGTTCGTCACCGTGCTGGCATTGGCGCCGGTATTCGGCGCACTTGTTTCCCGTTATCCCCGGCGCATCGTCGTGCCGCTGATCAATGTGGTGTTCATCGGATGCTTGCTGGGATTCGTGCCACTGTTCAACCAGCAGGACATTCTGTCGCCGCGCATTCTCGGCGTTGTTTTTTTTGTCTGGGTGAGTGTGTTCAACCTGTTCGTGGTCTCGGTGTTCTGGATTTTCATGTCGGACATCTGGAGCCTGACGCAGGCCAAACGGCTGTTCCCGATCATTGCCTTGGCGGGGACTGCAGGCGCGGTAGCCGGGCCGATGCTGACCCGCAAGCTGGTCAACGTGGTTGGCGTCTCACCGCTGCTGGTGGTATCGGCGAGCTTGCTCGGCGTTGCCGTGATGTGCGTCATCATGCTGGGGCGTTGGGCCGTGAAGCATGGCGCCCGCCGGCATGAGCCTGCGCATGATGCTGCGGTCGGTGGCGGCATGTGGGACGGGATCAAGCAGATTTTCGCAACGCCTTTCATGCGCGCGATGGCGATCCTGTTGCTGCTGGCCGATGGCATCGGTACCGTGAACTATGCGTTGGTCACCGACTACTCGAAAGTTGCTTTTGTCGACGCGGTGGCGCGGACGGAGTTTGCGGCCAATGTGGATTTGGCGACCAATCTGGTAACGGCGGTGGCGCAGATATCGCTCACCCGCTGGCTGTTGCCGCGGTACGGAGCAGGTCCGACGATTCTCGTTTGGGCCGTCGCCAGTTTGCTGATGTTGTTGCTGGTGGTGTTCTCGGTCAATCCGCACGCGCCGTTGCTGTGGGGTATGCCGGCAGTGGCCCTGGCGATGATCGTCAGTCGAGGATTGGCTTACGGCATGGCGGAGCCAGCACGGCACAGTTTGTATGCGGCAGTGCCTCGGAATGTACGTTACAAAGGCCAGAACGCCGTGGATACGGCGGTATGGCGATTCGGGGATGTCGGCATCGCCACGGGCATGAATGCGTTGCGCGGTGTCGGGGCTACCGTCGGCACGTTCGCCTTGATCAGTGCGGGATCGGCGGTTTTGGCGGGATTGTTGGGGTGGCGGTTGTCTAGGCATCGCTTCGAAGCGCCAAGTTCCTGATGCTGCGCTGGAGACGTTGGGGTTGGCGCCAACGCCTGGCGTGGCTGGCCCTGGCAGGGTTTTTGGCGATATGCGTAGACGGCTTCTACATCGAGCCCGCACGTCTGGTCGAGCGCGAGTACACGCTGCCGCTGTCGAGCTGGCCAGTCTCGTGCGACGGCTTGCGTGTGGACGTGATCAGCGATACCCACACCGGCTCTCCACGCAATGGGCTGGATAAACTTGATCGCATCGTCGCGACGTTGTCAGCCAGCGATGCCGACATCGTAGTGATGACCGGCGACTACGTGATCCTCAGCGTGCTGGCCGGCACCTATATTCCCGCCGAGACGATCGCCGAACATCTCAAACCGTTGACCTCCCGCAAGCAGGTGTACGCAGTTCTGGGCAACCACGATTGGTGGAAGAACGGCCCGCTGGTTTCTGGTGCGTTTGCTGGCGCAGGCGTGCACATGATCGACAACATGGCCGTGCCGATCGAGGCAGGCAGCTGTCATTTTTGGCTGGCGGGACTGGGCGACATGCTTGAGGGACACCCGGACGTGCGCACGACCTTCGCCATGGTTCCGCCAGGTATCGCCGTCATCGCGATCACGCATGAACCAAGGCTTTGGCCGAGCATTCCGGCGCAGGCGACCTTGACGATCGCCGGCCATACCCATGGCGGCCAGATCAATCCGTTTGGCCTGTTGAGCCCGGCCCGCTTCAATCCACATTCGAGCGCGTTGAAAGGCAGCTATATCGTTGACGGACGCAGCCTGTTTGTCAGTTCGGGCATCGGCACCAGCATCCTGCCGATGCGGCTGGGCGTACCTCCGGAAATTTCAAGACTGACGTTGCGCAGCGCATCGCTGCATGCCAACGTGGATGCATCCACCGGGAGATGACGCGATGTCGATGCTTGCGCTTGCACTGATCGGGTTGGTCGCGCTGCTGCACCTGTATTTCCTGGTGCTGGAAATGTTCCTGTGGACCAAGCCGCTGGGCTTGAAGACATTCCGGAACAGCCCGGAGAAAGCCGAAACCACCCGCGTGCTGGCGGCCAATCAAGGCCTCTACAACGGCTTCCTTGCTGCCGGCCTGCTGTATGCAGTGGCGACGGGCTCACGCGAATTCGCGTGCTTCTTTCTGACTTGCGTGGTCGTGGCCGGCCTGTATGGCGCGTGGTCGGTCAACAAGCGCATCTTCTTCGTGCAGGCGCTGCCGGCGATTTTGGCGCTGGTAATGCTCTACCTGTGAGCGCTTAGTGCGCTGATTTTGGTGTCACCCACATATCGATGCGGGCGCGGAACACCGCATCGCCAGCGGTGTTGTGGACCACCACGCCCATCGGCAACGCATAGCCCGCAGTGGCAGTCACGGGATCGATTGCGGGTGTGGCGGTCGCCGTCATGGTGCCGGTCGCCTTCTTGAGGTATTCGACCGTCATGCCCTTGGGGATCCAGCGCATCGACGTCGGAATGCTCACGTCGCAGGTCAGCCCGCCGATGAACTCCGGCAGGTTGCACAGCGCGATCGCATGCGCCGGGCCGAG